>JALZJW010000045.1 GCA_030859565.1 Pseudomonadota bacterium | reverse complement strand
GAGGAGCGGTCATGAGTTTCGACCCGGAGACTTGGCGAAAGTCGGTACGCGCGTTTGCCGAGGCCGAGATCGCGCCGCGGGCAGCGGCCATCGACCGCGCCAACGACTTCCCCGCCGATCTCTGGCCTAAGCTCGGCGAGGCCGCGCTGCTCGGGATCACGGCGGGCCCGCACGACCGCGGGCGGGGGCTCGGTTACCACGCCCATGTCATCGCCATGGAGGAGATCTCGCGCGCCTCGCCTTCCGTCGGACTTTCCTATGCCGCCCATTCCAATCTCTGTGTGGATAACCTCGCCCGCCACGGTTCGGAAGTGCAGCGGCGGCGTTACCTTCCTAGGCTATGTGCCGGCGATTGGGTAGGCGCGCTGGCCATGTCCGAGCCGGGCGCGGGTTCCGATATCATCGGCGCCATGAGCTGCCGCGCCGAGCTTAAGAACGGCGCTTGGATCGCCAACGGCGTCAAGAAATGGATTACCAACGGTCCCGAGGCGAGCGTGCTGATCGTTTATATGCGCACCGCCCCGCCCGAGGCGGGCTCGCGTTCCATCACCGCTTTTCTGGTCGAGGAAGGCCTGCGCGGCTTCCGCAAGGGCGAGCGCACCGACAAGCTCGGCATGCGGGGCTCGAATACCTGTGAGTTGGTGTTCGAGGACTGCGCCATCCCCGTGGAAAACGTGCTCGGTGAGATCAACGGTGGGGTGCGCATCCTCATGCAGGGTCTGGACTCGGAGCGGCTGGTCCTCGCGGGCGGACCGCTCGGGATCATGCAGGCGGCCATCGACACCGTCCTCCCCTATCTGCGCGAGCGCCGGCAATTCGGGCGGCCCATCGGCAGCTTCGAGCTGATGCAGGCTAAGCTGGCGGATATGTATACGCGATTGCAGGCGGCGCGGGCGTATGTTTACCGTGTCGCCGAGCAGTTTGACCGCGGCGAGCGATCGCGCAAGGACGCGGCGGCGTGCTTGCTCTTCGCCTCGGAGGCCGCCGTCAACGTCGCCTTGGAATCCATACAGAGCCTGGGCGCGCGCGGCTACATGAACGACGCACCGGTCGGCCGGCTGTTGCGCGACGCCAAGCTTTACGACATCGGCGGCGGGACCAACGAGATCCGGCGTATGCTCATCGGCCGGGAGCTGTTCGAGGAGACACCCGATCGATGAACAGCGTCGTCATCGTTGGCGCCAAGCGCACGCCGATCGGCGCCTACCGCGGCCAACTGGCGGCGCTCGCGGCTCCTGAGCTTGGCGCCGTGGCGATCCGCGCGCTGTTGGAGGACTGCCGCCTCGATCCCACGGCTATCGATGAGGTTTTCATGGGATGTGTGTTGCCCGCGGGTCTCGGCCAGGCGCCCGCGCGGCAGGCGGCGCTCGCGGCCGGGGTGCCGCTGGCGGCCGGGTGCACGACCGTGAATAAGGTCTGCGGCTCGGGCATGAAAGCGGTGATGCTTGGTTGCGATGCCATCGCCGCGGGCAGCGCCGCGGTCGTCGTCGCGGGCGGCATGGAATCCATGAGCAACGCCCCTTATCTCGTGCGCCGCTCGTTGTTAGGGCAGCGGCCCGGCCACGAAGCCTTGCTCGATCATATGTTTTACGACGGCCTTGAGAACCCCGCGGATCGACAGCTCATGGGCTACTTCGCCGAACAATGCGTGGACCGCTACGGTTTCACGCGCGAGGGGCAAGACGCCTTCGCGGCGGAGTCGGTACGGCGGGCGTTGGCGGCCATCGAAAGCGGCGCTTTCCGTGCCGAGATCGCGCCGGTTTGCTGCGGCGGCCAAAAGATCGATGAAGACGAAACGCCGCACAAGTGCGATCCGGCCAAGATCTCTAAGCTCAAACCGGCCTTTCGGCCCGCGACGGGAACGGTCACGGCCGCCAATTCTTCGTCGATTTCCGATGGCGCCGCGGCGCTCTTGCTGATGGCCGAGAGTGAGGCGAAGCGGCTCGGGCTCACACCCCTCCTGCGAATCGCGGGATCCGCTTCCCACGCGCAAGCGCCCGAGGAATTTACCACCGCCCCCATCGCCGCAATCCGCAACCTGTACCAAAAAGTCGGCTGGCAAGACCGCGATGTCGACCTCTACGAGATCAACGAAGCGTTCGCCGCCGTGACCCTGGCGGCGGAACGCACGCTCGCTCTCGATCACGCCAAGGTCAACGTCCATGGCGGCGCCTGCGCCTTGGGGCATCCCATCGGCGCGAGCGGCGCACGCATCATCGTGACGCTCGGGCATGCGCTGAGACGGCATGGGTTACGCCGCGGGATCGCCGCGCTTTGCATCGGCGGCGGTGAAGCCACGGCGATCGCATTGGAGCTAATATAATAATCTCATGCCTGTCCTTGAAACCAAGATCGATCCGCGGGCGCCGGAGTTTCAGCAGAACGCCGAGCACATGCTCGGCCTCGTCGATGATCTCGGCGTCAAGATCGCTAAGGTCCGGGAAAGCGGTCCGCCGGCCGCGCGCGAGAAGCACCGGCAACGCGGCAAGCTGTTACCGCGCGAACGCATCGCTGCGCTGCTCGACCCGAACGGTCCGTTCTTTGAGCTTTCGCCCTTGGCCGCCCTGGAACTCTATGACGATGAAGTCCCCTGTGCCGGGATCATTACCGGGATCGGCCAAGTCCACGGTCGGGAGGTGATGGTGATCGCCAATGACGCCACCGTCAAAGGCGGAACCTACTATCCGCTGACGGCCAAGAAACATCTGCGGGCGCAGGAGATCGCGGCGGAAAACCATCTGCCCTGCATTTACCTCGTGGATTCGGGCGGCGCTTATCTGCCGCTGCAAGATCAGGTGTTCCCCGACCGCGACCACTTCGGCCGTATTTTCTACCACCAGGCCCGGCTCTCGGCCCGCGGCATCCCACAGATCGCCGTGGTGATGGGCACCTGTGTCGCGGGCGGAGCCTATGTTCCGGCGATGTCGGACGAGACCATCATCGTGAAGAACCAAGGCACGATCTTCCTGGGCGGGCCGCCGTTGGTCAAAGCGGCGACCGCGGAGACCGTCGATGCGGAGACGCTCGGCGGAGGCGAGGTGCATTGCCGGCTATCCGGCGTCGCCGATCACCTGGCCGATAGCGACGCGCACGCGCTCCTCATCGCGCGCGATGTCCTCGCGCATTCGAAGCCGCCTGCATCCGCTTTGACGCCAGACCAAGTGTCCGCGCCCGGCTATGCAAGCGAATCGATCTACGGCGTGATCCCGCGCGATCCGCGCTATCCGTATGACGTGCGCGAAGTCATCGCGCGCCTCGTTGACGGCTCGGAGTTTCACGAATTCAAGGCCCTCTACGGCAAGACCTTGGTCTGCGGCTTTGCGCATATCGAGGGTTATCGCGTCGGCATCCTCGCTAACAACGGGATCTTGTTTTCGGAATCGGCGCTCAAGGGAGCGCACTTCATCGAGCTTTGTTGCCAGCGGCGGATCCCGCTGGTGTTCTTGCAAAACATCACCGGCTTCATGGTCGGCAAGAAGTACGAGCACGAAGGGATCGCCAAGGACGGCGCCAAGATGGTCGCGGCGGTCGCGTGCGCGGCGGTGCCCAAATTGACCGTAATCATCGGCGGTTCGTTCGGGGCGGGTAACTACGCCATGTGCGGCCGCGCCTACGGGCCGCGGTTTTTGTGGATGTGGCCGAACGCGCGCATCTCGGTGATGGGCGGTCTAATCGCCAGCTCGGTCCTGGCGGCGGTCAAGCGGGAGAGCACGGAAGCGCGCGGGGAACGCTGGAGCGCGGACGAGGAACACGCCTACAAGGAGCAGATCCGCCAGCAGTACGAGACGCAAGGTCATCCCTATTACGCCACGGCACGGCTCTGGGACGACGGCATCATCGATCCGGCCAAGACGCGCGAGGTCTTGGGCCTGGGGCTGGCCGCGGTGAGGAATGCGCCGATTCGCGCGACTCGCTTTGGGATTTTTAGGATGTAAGCCAATGGATGACGCGGAATCTTTATTGGTTGCTAATGACAGGCGCGGGGTCTGCACCCTAATGCTGCAGCGCCCGGAACGGCACAACGCCCTCGATGCCGACCTCATCGGCGCCCTGCTGTCCCACTTGCAAGCGCTGGAACACGATCCCACGGTCCGCGTCGTGATCCTGACGGGGAGCGGTGAATCGTTTTGCAGCGGCGGCGATCTGGATTGGTTTACAGCCCTCGCCAGCCCGGAACCGGAATCTCATGGTGATGAGATCAAAGATTTCGCTCCGCTGTTACGGACCCTCCACGGATTGAGCAAGCCAAGCATCGCGCGCATTCAAGGCCCGGCCTACGGCGGCGGCGTGGGTCTCATCGCTTGCTGTGATCTCGCCATCGCCAGCGACAGCGCCCGCTTTGCCCTTACCGAGCTCAGGCTGGGCCTGCTGCCGGCCATGATCGCGCCCTATATCCTTCAGGCCATCGGCACGCGCGAGACCCGCCGCTTGGCGATCAGCGCCGAAGCCATCGACGCCGGGGAAGCTCTGCGGATCGGCTTGCTGCACCAGGTCGTCAAGCCTAGCGAATTGGATCGCGCGCTGGATATCCAAATCGAGCGCGTACTCAAGTCAGCGCCAGAGGCGATCGCCGAATTCAAGCGCTTGACGGTGAACTATTCGCCGCTACCGCACGGAGATTTCGACACGGTTGAGGCCTTCCTTGCGCGGCTACGCAGCTCGCCGGAGGCGCGCGAAGGGATCGCGGCTTTTGTGGAGAAGCGAAAGCCGTCCTGGCAAGTCCCATGACCCCCCGCTATCCGAGACGGGTCAAGCTGGTGGAAGTCGGACCCCGCGACGGCTTGCAGAATGAGCCCACAATGCTCGCCACCGGCACCAAGGTCGAGTTCATCGATCGGCTGTCGGCGGCCGGCCTACCGGTCATCGAGGCGGCGAGCTTTGTCAATCCCAAGGCGGTGCCCCAGCTCGCCGACGCCGAGGAGGTGTTTTCCCGGATCGAGCGCAAGCATTCCGTACAGTATCCTGTGCTCTTGGCCAACCACAAAGGACTGCAACGGGCGCTGAGTGTCAACGCGCGAGAGATTGCCGTGTTCACCGCCGCCACGGAGACCTTTAGCCAGAAGAACAGCCGCTGTAGCATCGCGGGATCCATGGAACGCCTGACCCCGGTCATCGCCGAGGCTCGCCAGCGGGGGCTCGCAGTTCGTGTTTATGTCTCCTGCGCGTTCGGCTGTCCCTACGAGGGTGTGGTCGCCGCGGAGACCGTAGCCAAGCTCGCCGGTGATTTTTACCGGCTCGGCTGTGCGGAAATCGCCCTCGGTGACACCGTTGGCCTGGCGACGCCCTTGCAAGCGCAGAACGTGTTCGCCACCTGCGCCGGGCAAGTCCCTGCGGCGCGGCTCGCGCTACATTTCCACGACACCCGCGGCCAAGCGCTCGTCAACATCCTGGCTTGTCTCGGGCTCGGCGCCGAAGTGGTCGATGCCTCGGTGGCCGGGCTCGGCGGCTGTCCCTACGCGCCGGGCGCGAGCGGCAATGTCGCGACCGAAGATGTGGTCTACATGCTAGACGGCATGGGGATCGGGACCGGCGTTGATCTCAATAAATTAATCGACGCAGGCCGTTATATCTGCGCGCAGCTCGGGCATGAAAACGAAAGCCGCGTGAGCCGGGCAACCGAGCAGCGAGGATCACCGGCATGATACTCGGTGACGCGAAAGCGATCGTCCCGGCGACTCCGGCCTCGGCTGAGCGGTCGCAAGGCGCTTGCTCGAGCCGGGCGCGCGGGTTCAATGGACCAGGAGCGGCTCGGGCCTGGCGATCGCGTAGCCCTGGGCGTAATCGACGCCGAGATCCCGGACCCGCGCGAGGATCGCCTCGGTCTCTGCCGCCTCCGCGATGGTCTTGATCGCCAGCACCCGTCCGATCTGCTGCACGGCCTGCACGATGGCGCAATCGAAGGGGTCGTCGATGAGGTCCTTGACGAAGCGGCCGTCGATCTTCAAGTAGTCCACCGGCAGAGTCTTGAGATAACCGAAGGAGGACAACCCGCTGCCGAAGTCATCGAGCGCGAAACGGCAGCCGCGCTGCTTGAGGGCATGCATGAAATTGAGCGCATGCTTGAGATCGGTGATGGCCGCGGTCTCCGTGATCTCGAAGCAGATCCGCCCGCCCACCACCCGACTGTGCTCCAGTTGCTCGATCACGTAGTCGAGGAAGCCCGCATCGCCCAGGGATTGCCCGGAGATATTGATGCCGAGCCGCGCCGAGTTGCCGTTGGCGCCTAGGTTCGCCAAGGCCGTTTGGACCACCCACCGGTCCAGCGCCTGCATCTGCTGGTAGCGCTCGGCGGCGGGGATAAAGGCCCCCGGCAGCAGCACGCCCTTCTCATCATCGGCGAGGCGCAGCAACACCTCCTGATACTCGACGTCGGCGCCGTGATCGCCCAGGGCGACGACCGGCTGGGCGTAGAGACGGAAACGGTTTTGCACGAGGGCCTGATGCAGACGCGGGATCCATTGCATCTCCCCCTTGCGCTGCACCAGCTCCTCGTCGCTCGCCGCATAGACATGCACGCGGTTGCGGCCCTTGTCCTTCGCGGCATAGCAGGCGCGGTCCGCCGCACTCAGCACCTCGGGAAGGGTCTCCCCGCCCTCGGGGATCGAGACCAAGCCGATGCTGACACCGACGGTAAAGCGCTTGGTCTCCCAGACGAAGTCGAACTCCTGCACCGCTTGCACCAGCCCCCGCGCGATCCGCAGCGCCTGCTCCGGCGCGCAATGCTCGAGCAGCACGCCGAATTCATCGCCACCGAGCCGCGCCAGCGTGTCGCGTTTGCGCGTCTTCGCCTCGAGCACGGCGGCGAGCTGGCGCAATAGTTCATCGCCGGCCCTGTGACCGGCGGTGTCGTTGACGAGCTTGAACTGGTCCAGATCCAGATACAGCAGGGCATGCGGGTCCTGGGGCTCGGCGGTGCCGAGCACGCGCTGGAAGCGGCGTTCGAACTCGCCGCGGTTGATGAGGCCGGTGAGGGGGTCATGGGTGGCCTGATAGCTCAGCTTCTCGGCCTCCTGCCGGCTAGTGGTGACGTCCTCGATGGCGAGCAGGATCAACGACGGGCGGTCTGCGCGGTACAGCCCGCGGGCGTTGAGGATCATGGTTTTCTGACCGGCCTGGGGGAAACCATACTTAACCTCCAAGCCCTCGAAGGCCTGCTCTCGGGGTAGGACCTCTTCCAGCAGTGTGCGCAGGGCGGGAATGTCCCACTGCTGGTTGCCCAGGTCATAGACCAAGCGCTCTTGCGTTTCCGCCGGTTGGCCTCCGAAGGTCCGGTAGAAGGCCGCATTCGCCGTCATCACCCGCAGCTCCCCGTCGAGGATGATGAGCGGTTCGCGCACCGTCTCTACGATGGCCTGGGCGTAGTCGCGCTCCTCGCGCAGTTCCTCCTGGTAGCGCTTGATCTCGTCGATGTCGAGCAGCACCACCACGGCCCCGTCGATCTTGTTGTCCGCGGTGCGGTAGGGATAGACGCGCAGGAGGCACCAGCGGCCGTCGCAGTCCCGCACTTCGCGCTCCCGGACCTGGACCTCGTCGATCACCTCGGCGATGAGGGCCTCGAGATCGGGCACGTCCACGTTGGCCTTGAGATCCCCGATGGGCCGGCCGAGGTCGCCGGGCAGGAGGTTCATGATCTTGCGCGCCGGCGGGGTGAGCCGGCGGATCCTCAGATCCGGCCCCACCATGACCACCGGGATGGTGGTGCTCGTCAAGAGGTTCTGGAGGTCGTTGGTGGTCTGCTTGATCTCCAGGTTGCGGTGCTGGAGCTGCTCGTTGACCGTGGACAGCTCCTCGTTAGTCGACTGCAGCTCCTCCTTGGCGGTCTCGAGCTCCTCGTTGGTGCTCTGCAGCTCCTCGTTCGAGGACAGGACCTCCTCGTTGGCCGAGCGCAGCTCCTCGTTGGCGGCTTCCTGCTGCTCGACCAGCGATTGCAGGTACTCGCGGGTGGAGGATAGCTCCTGGCGGAGCTGCGCGGTCTCGCCCTCCAACTCGGGGAGCCCCTCGCCATCCCCGGCTGGATGAGCCCTCGCAGCCCGCCACCGGTCGAGGCGCGCGCGCCATCCGGAGGGCTGCTCGGGCCCGGCGGCCAGCTTCGGTCCGCCGCCTTCCTCGAAGAGCACCAGGCAGCATTGCGCCGCCGCCTCGCGCGGCCGCACCGGCAAGACTTCGATCGCGACCACACGCACCCCTTGCTCCTCGCGCAGGCAGAGGCCCTCGCGGCGCACGGTCTCGCCGCGCGCCAGGGCCTCGTTCACGGCGCTGCGGAGCTCCACGAAAAGCCCCGGGCGGACCATCTTCAAGAGGTTCATGGTCGGCTCCCCCGGCGGCGCCTCCAGGTAGGGACCGGTGCGCCCCCGGAACTGCAGGATGTCGAGGTGCTCGTTGACGAGCACCCCGGGCGGGGCGTAACGGCTCAAGAGCAGCCGATCGGCTTCTTTCTGGAAGTCGGCCGGGGTCGAGCCCGTAGCGCCCGCCCGCGGGCCGGCCGCGCCCGGCGCCTGGTAGTCCTCGACCGCGAACTGCACCAGCGGCCGGCTGCCCGTGACCTGCTTCGCATAGATCTTGTTCGCCCGGTCCATCGCCCCGAACAGCCCGTCGAACTCCCCCACCGTCTCGGAAGACCCCAAGACCAGGAATCCCGGCACGTTGAGCGCGTAATGGAAGGTCGGCAGGACCCGCTTTTGCAGCGCCGGGGCCATGTAGATAAGCACATTGCGGCAACTGATCAGATCCACACGCGAGAACGGCGGATCGGCGGCCAGGTTCTGGCGCGCGAAGACGCAGCTATCGCGGATCGACTTGTTGATGCGGTAGAGGTTATCTTCCTTCTTGAAGAAGCGGTGCAGCCGCTCGGGCGTGAGCTCGGCCTCGATGCTCTCGGGATAGACCCCGGCGCGTGCCCGCTCCAACGTGCCGGGATCGCTGAGATCGGTGGCGAAGATCTGGAACGGGCGGTGCCCCGGTTTGTCGTCGAAGAACTCCCAGAGTGCGATGGCGAGCGAATAGGCTTCCTGGCCGGTGGAGCACCCCGGTATCCACAGGCGCAGCGGCGCGTTCGCGGGCTTGGCCTTGAGGATCTCCGGGAAGACATTGGTTTTCAGGGCCTCGAACAGTGCGGGGTCCCGAAAGAAGCTGGTCACGTTGATCAAGAGGTCCCGGTAGAGCGCCTCGACCTCGGGAGCATCCTGCTCCAGCCGCCCGGCGTAGGCCGCGAGCGAGGGCTGGCCGTGCAGCACCATGCGGCGCAGGATGCGCCGGCGGATCGTGGTGTCGCGGTACTGGCGGAAATCGACCCCGGTGGCGGCCCTGACCGCGCCGAGCACGCGCCTGAAGTGGTCCTCGTTCTCGGGCGGCGGCGCCTCGACCAGGGCCGGCGCGAGGTAGGGGTGGGCGCCGATCTCGGCCAGCCGCCGGGCGATCCCCTCGGGCGCAAACACGAAGTCCACCGCGCCGCTGTCGATGGCGCTTTGCGGCATGCCGCCATGGCGGGCCAAGGCCGGCTCCTGGGCAAAGGTGATCCCGCCCACCGCCTTGATTTTCAAAAGCCCGAGCGTCCCGTCCGAGCCCGTGCCCGAGAGCACCACCCCGATGGCCTGGGCCTGCTGCTCCTCTGCGAGCGCGCGCAGGAAGTGATCGACCGACAGGTGCGGGCCGGGCGCCTCTCCGCGCGGGGTGATCTGGAGCGCGCCTCGGGCGATCGCCATGCAGGTGTTGGGCGGGATGATGTAGACGTGATCGGGTTCGACCCGAAGCCCCTGGCTCGCCTCGATGACGGGCATGTGGGCGCCCCGGGCCAGGATATCGGTCAACCGGCTCTCGTGGCGGGGATCGAGGTGCTGCACGAGCACGAAGGCCATGCCGGTGTGCGCCGGCAGATGGGCGAGGAGCTGGGTGAAGGCCTCGAGGCCCCCGGCGGAAGCGCCGATCCCGACGATGGGAAAGGGGCTTTCGGCCCCTTGCTCGTCAGGCGCATTGAACGTCGCGTTGGCTTCGGCTGGCTCGTCCATCGGCATCGGCACGAGTATAGTAAAAGGGAGGAACACCCTTTTTTGCTACGGGGAAGCATACGCAGCGGCTCGTGAGTTGTCAAAGGCGCCAGGTGCTGGTGAAACACAAGGGTCATCAGGCTACCATCCCCGTGCACGGAGATGCCGCAAACCGCTGCCGGCGGCCTGAAAAGCGCTCAGTCCCGGTGGCAAGAGCTGCGGCACGCGGCGTGTCGCGCCGGGATCTCCGCTTCGCGCTCGAAGACTGCGCGGATCGACGTGCGGTTATTCGGCTTCGAAGACCTCGTCCAATGGCAGCGTGAGACCGGGAAAGAGCGGCGAGGCGAACCGATCGCCCTTCCGATAACGCCCCTTCATCTCGTATCCATCGGTGAGGAGGGCATGCACTTCGATGGCCTGCGCCTTCGGATCCACGATCCAGTACTCGGCGACGCTGAAACGTGCATAGAGAGATTTCTTATAGCCGCAGTCGCGTGCTTCCGTGCCCGGTGAGAGGATCTCGACCACCAGATCGGGGGCGCCCCCAATGGCGTCATGGCCGATGATCGCGCGCCGCTCGGCGCGCACGAAGAGGAGGTCCGGCTGGGCCACCTCGCGATCGGCGCCTGTTCCAAACACCACATCCATCGGGGCATGGAAGACCGTCCCGAGCCTCTGTGCCCGCACATGGGCGAGGAGCAGGAACCCCAGATTGCGGGAGATCTGCTGGTGTGCAGTCGTAGGTGAGGGGACCATGACGATATCTCCATCGAAGATCTCGTAGCGCTTGTCGCTCGTGGCGACGAGCGACCGATAGTCCTCGTAGCTGAACCGGATATGAGGGTTGGGGATGCTCACTGTATTCACCTCGCGCGCCCTGGGTCTCTTCAAAAGTAAGCGTAGCCCGCAATGGAGCGCAGCGCAATGCGGGAAATCTTTTACTCCACGATAGCGCGGATCGGCGAGGGTCGATGCGCGCTACAGTGTGAAGCTTGATAAGAGGACATTAATGTCCCATAGTAGAAGCCGTGAAAGGGAAACAATTCATCAAGCGGCTACAACAACACGGAGTCGAAAATCATCAAAGGCCGCGGTAAAGGCGGCCATGTGCTCGCGAAACACAAGGCTCGTCAGACTACGATCCCCGCGCATGGAGATGCCGATTTCGACCCCGCGTTGCTGCGTAGAGTCTGCAAGCAGCTTGGCATCGATCCCGACGACATCCTGTGATGGAGAGCCCTATGGATTACCAATACCCTGCCCAACTTACCAAACTCGACAACGGCTCCGTCATGGCGGAGTTCCGCGATGTGCCGGAGGCCTTGACCCATGGCGCCGATGAAGAAAACGCCCTCACTTGGGCGCGCGATGCGCTGCTTGTGGCCTTATTCGGCTACATGGACGATCGGCGCCCGATCCCCCCGCCGACGAAACCAAAGCGCGGCGAGCCAGTGGTGGAGGTCCCGCCCCTGCAAGCGATGAAGCTTGCCATCTACCAGGCGATGCTCGACCAGCAGGTCACGCAAGCGACGCTCGGCGAGCATATGGGCATCGATGGTCGCCAAGTGCGCCGTATCCTCGATCTCGACCACAACACCCGGATCGATCACCTTCTCCGTGCGCTGGAGGTTTTAGGCAAACGGGTCTCGGTCGCCATTAGCAACGCCGCTTAGCTTCACAAATCCGGGTCTTGGTTGCAGTTTGATGTTTTATAATGTCGCCTGATGAGACTTTGTGAAGCGACAGCGATCGTCACCGGCGGCACCTCCGGCCTCGGCCTGGCGGCGGCAAGGCGCTTGCTCGAGGCCGGCGCGCGCGTAGCTATCCTCGATATCTGCCCTGCTCCCGCCGAGCTGCTCGCCGAGCCCGGCTCGGATAGCCCCCTTTTTCTAGAAACCGACGTGACTTCCGAAGCCGCGGTGGACCGGGCGTTTGCGATCGCCGCCGAGCAACTCGGCGGGATCACCTTGGCCGTCAACTGCGCCGGCATCGTGCAGGCCCAACGCGTGCTCGGCGCCGGGCGCTTGCTCGGCCAAGCGGAGTTCGCGCGGGTCATCGCCGTCAATTTCATCGGCGCCTTCACCGTCTGCCGCGCCGCCGCCCACCGCATGCAACACAATGCGCCGAATGCCGAAGGTGAACGCGGGGTCATTATCAACACGGCCTCGATCGCCGCCTACGAGGGCCAGATCGGCCAAGCCGCCTACGCTGCCTCCAAAGGTGGTGTGGTCAGCCTCACGCTGCCGCTCGCCCGCGAATTCGCCGCGCTCGGCATCCGCGTCATGGCGATTGCGCCCGGTCTCTTCGATACCCCGATGCTCGCGGGCCTGCCCGAAAAGACGCGCGCCGGCTTGGTCGAGCACGTCCCTTTTCCCAAGCGCTTGGGCAGTCCCCGCGAATTCGCCGCGCTCGTCTGCCATATCTATGAAAACCCGATGCTGAACGGCGAGGTCATACGCTTGGATGGTGCGCTGCGCATGCCGCCAAAATAGTTGTGATGCCGATCTGGACACCTAGCTCAAAGCGGGTCAGCGCGGCCAACCTGACCCGTTTCATGACCATGGTGCAACGAGAGTATGCGCCGAGTGTCACGGACTACCCCTCATTGTACCAGTGGTCGATTGGAAAGCCGGAAGAATTCTGGCCCGCGGTTTGGCGTTTCTGCGACATCAAGCATTCCCGAGCTTGGGATACGGTGCTGGAGCATCCCGCACGCATGCCCGGTGCGCGGTGGTTCAGCGGCGCGCGGCTGAGTTTCGCCGAAAATCTTTTGTGGCGGCGCGACCGGCATCCGGCCCTCATCGCCTGGAACGAGCAGGGCCGTAACCGCGTCGTCACTTACGCCGAGCTTCATTCCGAGGTGGCAAGGCTCGCGCGTTCCTTACAGGCGGCGGGCGTCGTCGCCGGGGACCGGATCGCTGGTTTTTTACCCAATATTCCCGAAAGCGTCACCGCTATGCTAGCGAGCGCGAGTCTCGGCGCCATCTGGTCGTCGTGTTCACCGGATTTCGGCAGCGCGGGCCTTTTGGATCGCTTCGGCCAAATCAAGCCCAAGGTGTTGTTCACGGCTGACGGGTATCTCTATGGCGGCAAATGGGCGGATTCATTGGAACGCGTCCGGCGAGCCCTGCCGCACCTGCCCGAGGTGCAACGCGTGATCACCGTACCCTATCTCGATAAGGGGGAAACCGGCCGCCGGTCGCTGCCGCGGAGTGTTCTTTATGCGGATTTCCTAGCGCCTGAGCCAGCACCCGACGCGCCTTTCACGGCGCTGCCCTTCGACCACCCGCTGTATATCCTGTACTCCTCGGGCACGACCGGGAAGCCCAAGTGCATCGTCCACGGCGCCGGCGGCACGCTCATCCAGCACCTGAAGGAATTGGTGCTGCACACGGACCTCAAGCCCGAGGACCGGATCTTTTATTTCACCACCTGCGGATGGATGATGTGGCATTGGCTCGTGTCGAGCCTCGCGCAGGGCGCGACCGTGGTGCTCTACGATGGCTCGCCCTTTCATCCCCAACCCCAAAGTTTATTCGACCTGGCCGAACAGGAACGGCTGACGGTCTTCGGCGCCAGCGCCAAGTACCTCGCAAGCCTTGAGAAAGCCGGCGTCAAGCCGCGCGCGACGCACCGGTTGGACGCGCTCAAGACCGTTCTTTCCACCGGTTCGCCGCTTGCCCCGGCATCATTCGATTACGTCTATCGGGACATCAAAGAGGACCTCCAGCTCGCTTCCATCTCCGGGGGAACCGACATCATTTCGTGTTTCGCCTTGGGCCATCCCTGCCTGCCGGTCTATCGCGGCGAGCTACAGTGCCGCGGACTGGGAATGAAGGTCGAGGTCTACGACCAGGCCGGACGATCCGTCGCCGGGGCGAAAGGCGAGCTTGTATGCACCGCCCCGTTTCCCTCGATGCCGATAGGCTTTTGGAATGACCCCGATGGGACTGCTTACCGCCGCGCCTACTTTGAGCGCTTCCCGGATGTCTGGGCCCACGGGGATTACGCCGAGATCACCGCGCGCGATACGATGGTTATCTACGGCCGCTCCGATACGACGCTCAATCCAAGCGGCGTGCGCATCGGCACCGCCGAGATCTACCGCCCCATCGAGGCCATGCCCGAGATCCTTGAATGCCTGGCCGTGGGCCAAGAATGGAATAACGACGTGCGCATCATTCTGTTCGTGAAGCTGCGCGAGGGCCTGACGCTCGATCAGGAGATCATCACTCGCATCAAGAAACTCATCCGCGAACACGCTTCTCCGCGTCATGTACCCGCCAAGGTGATCCGAGTCCCTGACATCCCCCGCACCCGCAGCGGTAAGATCGTCGAGATTGCGGTACGCGATCTCATCCACCACCGGCCAATAGAAAATCTCGAAGCGCTGGCGAATCCCGAGGCGCTGGAGGCATTCAAACATATTCCCGAAATAGCCGAGGATTAAGGCCTCCGGATCGAATGGCACTTACTTAAGGCGGGAGTCCAAAATTTCCGTCATTCCCGCGGAAGCGGGAATCTAGTAGGTTCACGAATGACTGGATTCCGGCTCGCCGCTTCGCTCCGGCCGGAATGACGGTTTTGCTGGATTTTCTCTTAAGTAAGTGCCATTCGCCCCCGGATCCGATCGCACCTTAATCCGCGAGCAACCATTCCCGTATGGCGGCGATTTGGTCTGGCGTCGTGAGCGCAGGCGCGTGGCCGATGCCGCTGAACTCGACGAGGTTAGCCCGCGGCCCCCGGCGAGCCATTTGCAATGCCGCCGCGTGGGTCAGGACATCGGATTCCGTGCCGCGTAGGACGCGAACGGCACAGCGCACCGCGTCCCAGACGCGCCAGAGATCTGCCGGACCTTGGAGCTTTTGCCGCAAGCCCTCACCGATGCGCGGATCGTAACGCAGCCGATACTCGCCCTCTGCGATCCGTTTTGCACCGTGCTGCGCCATGTGCGCCCACACGTCCTCGCTCAAAGGCCCGAAGGGCGCATGGATCGCCTTGAAATGGTTTTTAACGCCATCGAGGTCGGGGAAGTGCGGGTCCCGGCCGACATAGGTCGCCATCCGTTCCAAGGCGGGCCCGGGGATCTCGGGCCCGATATCGTTTAAGACCATTTTGCGGATTGGACAGTGCTCGCGAGCAGCGAGGCACATCCCCATTAATCCTCCCATGGAGGTGCCTACCCAGTCGATCGCGGTGACGTGGAGGTGCCCGAGGAGTACGGCGATATCGTTAAGATAAACGGAATACGCGTAATCGTTGTAATCTTTCAGCCAGTCGCTGAGACCCCGACCGGGCATGTCCGGGCAAATTACGCGATAGGTATCGCAAAGCGCTTGCGCGAGCCAGTCGAAATCGCGCGCATTGCGCGTTAAGCCATGCACACAGATCACAACGCGCGGGTTCGCGGGATCGCCCCAATCGGTGTAGTGCATCCGATGGAAACTCTGAGAATCGAGGCCGAGGACGTAGTTGGAACGCATGCGATTACGCGGTTGGGCAAAGGAAGGGTAAACGTTTTTTTTCGCCACGAGAGAGCGCATGGGTGCGCTCGTGGGAGTTTAGCGCCGTCGCGATCGCGGCTATCATATACTGTGCCAGTAGCATCTCCCGTTCTAAAAGCCGTGGCCCCGGCGCTGCGCGCCGACCAACGCACCAGGTCAGAGGCGCGCGCCGGTATGAAGCTAGCAAAGTAGGACGACGCTTCACGGCGCGTCCTCTGCACCGTCGGGTTAGGGCGAAGTTGACCGTAGCAGTGCTATCACAGCGCCTAATACTCGTGCAAAAGAATCTGGCTTTAGCCGACCAGCCTGAGACGCTATCAGGGTTTCATTGGCAGTGAAAAGCTTGCCCGGACGCGCATAACTTTTCACTCGCAAGGGTCCAATTTCGAAATCCACATCATTAAGCATAACGGCGTGCAGATCGGCGTAGGGATTGCTCGTGATCTGGCAAAGCACCCAATCACCTCGGCCAGCATCAGCCAGCACTAAGGCCGGGCGGAGTTTGGCTCGTGACAAGTCAGAGAAAGGAAAAGGCACCAAAACTACTGCGCCAACTGTAAGTGTAACCAAGCCTCGTCCTCCTCCTTCCGGCCCCAGTCCGAAAGCGCCGCCTCGCTTAACAGTGCGGTCTCGTGGGGTTCGGTGGTCGGTTCCTCCTCAAGGATAGTTACCAAGGCTCGATGGTCTCCCTCAAGCGTGACAGGCTCAAGCAAACGAATTTGTCCGTGTGCATCAATTACAGCCTCTACTGTGCGAATCATGTGTGACCTCCTTGAATTATTGTACCTCTACCACTGAGCAAGCCCTAACGTCTCCAATTGAGCCGCGGCTCGCGCGAGTGATTCTCTGACAGACTGCTACCCGCCGTCGGCTCCAATTGGTTGTTAGACCGCCAAGGTTACGGGTGCCTTGGTTTAAGAAGCAAGATGTGTTCGTATCGGTCACCAACCGCCCCCACCCACACTTCGCGTCGAGTCCCCGGGTACATGGCGAGCTCGTACCCCCGCGAAAGGCAGCTGTCGCGATTCGTGAGTAGCGGAAGCGACAGCTCTCGTCCCAGCGCCCTGTAATGCGCTTCAAGTTCCTTCATCACGGGGTCGTTCATACGAGCAATCTTGAAGGGGACACCGCCCAGGATCATCCGACGCAGATCCTCGCGAAGGGCGACGGTGTTCTTGCTGCCTCGCCGAAACCATACTTGCCCTTCGAAAAGCACGCCTCCAAGATTCGAAGTAACAAAGTGCGGGTAGTCGGGAACGCGCAAGACCGTGACAATACCCACGGTCTTCGAGGCATCCCACACAACTTCAGAGTAACGAAACGTAGGTGGCGGAGAGAACGTATTCTCGGCCCACTGCTGAAGCTGGGCGTCATCCAGAGATCTCGTGACGCCACACACCAGACGGGTCGCGCCGTGGTCCTCGGCCCCGTAGACCAAGTAACCCTGGTCCGCTCCATGACCATTCGCGAGCGCTATCAGGTCTTTGAGTAACTTCGCTCGACCGACATCCCAGCCTGGGCCACGTGTTCCGAGAAGTTCGGAGGGAAAGTCCCGCTTCCAATCTAGATCGGTGGACTCGCCCTCGAGCAGGAGTGCTTCGAGCGTTTCTCTCTTCATTTCGATGGAGATTCTGGCGGTCTAACTCAAAATCGACACCAATAGGTGTCTAATCCGGTGGCTAAGCCAATCAACGGATTGGTGTATGATCCGAGGGTCATCATATAATCGCTTGATTGGGAACTCCACAATGCCAAGGAATGCGACCGAGGGAGTTTTTTAGCACACCCGCCGCCAACAACCCGCGTCTGCTCGATCACGTGCGGTAGCGCAGCTATCCACCTGAGCCAGGAGTTGCAGCTTGTATTCGCGGACGCGCGGATGGGGTCTGGTATCGAAAAGTCAGGTTCTTGTCCTTAAAGACGTGACCCCTTTATTGCTCTTGGCTTGGCTCGGTGCCGAGTTCATAAACAAACCCAAATAGTCGGAAAACACGAACAGGCGGTTACGCTTGAATCCAGTTACCTCTTTGAATATGCCAAGCGCTTCAAAGCTTCGAGCGAGCGCACTTGCCGACTGATGGGTGACGTCCAACCGCTGCGCGATCTGAGCTGCGTTCATGATCGGCTGTGAATAAAGCTGCTTGAGCAACTCCTGAGCTGTTTTCGCCCGTTTACCTAGCGATAAAAGTTTTCCCTCGCAGCTTTGACGCAATTGAATTATTTTTTCAAACGTCTGCTTGCCAATAGTTGCGGTCTCCGCGATTCCAACTAGGAAAAATCGAATCCAGTGTTCGATATCGTTGGATGTTCTTGCAACCGTCAGTGCGTCGTAATACGCTCCTCTATTCCTGGCAAAGAAATCAGAAAGATAGAGGGTTGGCTTCGTAAGAATGTTCTTGTCCACCAGGTAGAGTGTTATTAGGAGTCTGCCCATACGGCCATTACCATCTAGAAACGGGTGAATAGTTTCAAATTGATAGTGACTCAGGGCCGCCCTTATCAGGTGGGGGATTGCGAGGTCTTTGTTGTGCCAAAACTTTTCCAGATCACTAAGCAGCTCTGGCAACTCCTGGTGAACAGGCGGAATAAAGACTGCGTCCTTTATGCTGGCGCCACCAATCCAGTTCTGGCTCTTTCGTATTTCGCCTGGACTTTTGTGCCGACCCCTAACATCAGTGAGGAGAATCTTGTGCGCTTCCTTGATTAACCGCATTGATAGGGGGAGTCTTTTCAGGGCAGCGATTGCATGGTTGACTGCTTTGGTGTAGTTCTGCACCTCAAACCAATCGTCGCGCCGCTCTGGTTCAATCTCGTCAAGCGGTAAGACAGCCTCATCGATGTTTGTTTTCGTGCCTTCGATGCGGCTTGACGTGGTAGCCTCTTTGATAATGTGCATGTGAATGAAGAAATCGACATCAGGCACAAGTTGAGAATAGGCGTTTAACTCGCCGAGAAATCTGGTTGCGTCTTCCAACAGAACATCGATACCAGGATCGTTCCAGGCGAAGGGGCGATTGATCGGTGCGGGCGTAAAGCTCTTGTATTGATACTGTTGCCTATAAGTGCCCGCTTTGAAGGGTTGAGCTTTCATCGCGAACTTTACATACAGGATTTTATATGTAAAGTAAAGGCGGAAACTTTACATACAGAAAACTGTATGTAAACTTCGTGTACCGGGCCGGTGATCTCCGTTGGCCGAACCCGCCGGACATAGCCGGGCACATCATCGAATCGATCGCAGGTGGAGACGCCTTTCTCTACATGCTCGGGACGGCGGAAGTGCTCCGCCCTGAAAGTATTCCTCGCTTGACTCTTCGCGCATTCACTATAAAAGTCTACTATACTTTCGGGCCCGTGAGCTGGCGCGGCTCGCTGCAAAAGCGACTGCCGCCGGGAAACAATAGCCCTGTCGTTTTTCCGTAACGTGTTAACAAACCCCTTTCGCCGTAATAGGTGAGCAGATCCGTAGCGAGTGACATGAGCTACCGGCTTGGACTCGATTTCGCCCAAACACAGGATCGCGATGATCCGCTGGCGCGCTTTCGCGCGGAGTTCCATCTCCCGAAACAGGCGAACGGCGCCGATGAGATCTATTTTTGCGGGAATTCGCTGGGGCTGCAGCCGAAGCGTACCCAGGCGTATGTGATCGATGAGTTGGAAAAATGGCGGCGCTTGGGGGTTCGGGGCCATTTTGAATCCCGCTATCCCTGGATGCCGTATCATGAGTTTCTGACCGCGGAGACGGCCGGGCTCGCCGGGGCCGAGCCGCGGGAAGTCGTGACGATGAACTCGCTTACGGTCAATCTGCACCTGATGATGGCGAGCTTCTACCGCCCGAGCGCCGGGCGCCACAAGATCCTGATCGAGAAAAACGCCTTTCCCTCCGATCATTACGCCGTCGAATCACAGATCCGGTTCCACGGCTTCGATCCCGCCCGGTCGCTGCTTTTGGCCACGCCGAGACCCGGTGAGGACTGCCTCCGACTTGAAGATATCTCGGACTTGATCGAGCGCGAAGGCTCGGCGATCGCATTGATATTGCTTCCCGGTGTCCAGTATTACACCGGCCAGGTGCTCGATATCGCCGAGATTGTCCGGCTCGGTCATCGGCAAGGCTGCGTGGCCGGTTTCGACCTCGCCCACGCGGCTGGGAATATCTCCTTGAGACTTCACGAGTGGGGCTGCGATTTCGCCTGTTGGTGTAGCTATAAATACCTCAACGCGGGACCCGGCTCGGTGGCCGGCTGCTTTGTCCATGAGCGGCACGCGGAGCGCTTCGATCTGCCGCGCTTCGCGGCGGGGATTGAGCGCTTCGCCTAGCAGCAGCGCGTGGAGATGGTGAAGTTTAAGTCGGGCCAACGCAAGGACGCCCTCACGCAGGAGTATCTACCGGTTTTGCAACGCCGAGGGGGTGCTGTATATCGGCAAGGCACAGGAGAAAGCGCGGACGATGCGCACCGAGCGGCGGCGTCATGTCGGGAAGAGAATGACCTATCCGTGGATCGTGGGTGGATTCGACCACGATGGTCAACCACTACTACTTCTACTGTGTGGATGCAAGCGGAGTTCTCCCTCACCCAAGTGCTCGACCCGCCGGTGGTCGGAAGGATCTTCTTCGAGGAGGTGATCCGGGAGAACCTCGACCTCGGGCGTCCGGACCAAGTGCAGCTCATCTTCAACCGGCGGGTGAATGCCCGCACGCCGGAGCGATTTCGCACCCGCGTGCTGACCGAGGGCGTCACCCCTTTAACTGAAACGCACTAATAGTAATGAAAAAACTATTGCTTCCCGTCATCGTCTTCACAGCCATTGTTATCTTTGGGTATGGCCGACACAATACTCTATTCTCAGCCGCCCCCACATCTGCTGCGGCTGCTAATGATTCAGTATTTGCAAGTGCTCTCGAAAAGCATGCCAGCAATATTCAGCTCGAAGGCCAAGGGACCGTTGTGAAGATCCTGCCTGATGACAACGACGGAAGCCGCCATCAACGCTTCATCGTCCGCCTAAGCTCGGGCCAGACCATACTGATTGCACACAACATCGATCTGGCTCCAAGGGTATCTTCGTTGAGCGAAGGCGACGTCATCTCGTTTAGTGGCGAGTACGAGTGGAATCCGAAAGGTGGCGTTGTCCATTGGACTCACCGTGACCTGGATGGCCAACACCCGGCTGGTTGGATAAGACACGATGGGCAAGTCTTCCAGTAAGAGCGCTACCGCGCCAGCGTCCTCAAAGCCGCCTTCGACGGCCGCCTCGTTCCCCCCGAAGCCGAACCCGGCCGGCGTGAGGGTCGTGGCGCGGCAGACTCCCAGGGTCGAGCCTTAATGCGCGAACGCTTGATTAACTCCCCGGCACAAACCCCGCAAGCTCGTCCGGCCGCATCCTTGCTGGAGGAATTTTTCGCCCCAGGGGTCGAGGCGGGGGATCTGCCGGCGCTCTCCCCTCTGCTCCGGGCGCGGGAGGCGCTCGACGCTTTCATCACGCTTTTTCGCGGCGGCGAGGACGAGGTGCTGGTGCGCCTCTTGGTCCTGCGGGAGATTGGCGCCCGCGCCGAGGCCCCGCGCTGGAGCCCCCAGGAACTGCAGGGGCATTTCGCCTATCTCGATCCGGTCAAGCTCGATACGGTGCTCAAGCGCCTGCGCGATAACGATCTCCTGGTCTGGGACGGCGAGGAGCGCGTCTACCAGTTGAGCGGCGCCGGCCGCATCGCGCTCTCGGCGCTCGCCAACCTGCTGGCGCTCGCCGGGGAGGCCGACGCCGAGCTCGGTTTCATCACCGCGCAGGTCGCGGCCGGCCAGGCCATAGGCAAGGTTTCGGCGGAGAACCTCCAGCACCTTCTCGGGCGGCTGAACGAGCTGCAGAACGAGTTTGACCAGGCGGTGCTCGGAGGTTCCGAGTTCCGGCTGCGGCGCGCGCAGGACAAGCTTGAAAAAGTGTTTCACTGGATTGAAAAAGGCACCGAGATCATGCGCGCCGTGACCGCGAGCGGCGATCTCGACACGGCTTCTTACCGCATTGCTCAGGCCATCGGTCAAGCGCAAAGCCGCATGCTGCGCATGACCGGAGTCTTCGGCCGGGCGCTGAACAGCCTCGAGCGGCAGCGCGTGCATCTCGGGGAGAGCGGACTGTCGTCCTCGGATGTCACCCACTGGCTGCGCGGGCTCGACCGCGGGGCGTTATGCGCGCTGTTGCACGGGGCGCTCCGGGCGATTCCCGAGCCGCTTTTCATCACCCCGCAGGAGATGCTGGACGTCGCGGAATACGAATTGCTCGAGCGGGAGCGGCAAAAGGCCGCGGCCAGCACCCTGCCGCCCCCGCAAGAAGCACCCGTAACCCAGCGTATCGAGGGCGAGCGGCTGGAGTTGCTGAGCGAGTTTCTGGGTACACTGCAAGGCATCGCCGAGGAGACCCCGCTGGCCGATGCCGTCGTGGGGGGCGGCTTCGGCCGGGCCGCCTACCGGCTGTCGCTGCTTGCGCTGGTCGGCGATGCCCAGTCGGAGGCGTTCGCCGGCCCGGTAGCGGAGCTGGCGCGCGTGCCGCTTACGCTCACCCTGTCCGATGAGCGCCGCCCAGTCGGCCGCGATGAAGTGGGGGAGTTGAGCGAGGGCATGCTCGCGCCCTCGAAGCCTGAGGGAAGGGATTGACCCCCGTGGACCACTCTTCGGAGCATGGCGGATTCAAACCACGCAAGAGTTTTTACCCTGACCCCGCGCACGCGCCTATCGCTTTGTCGTAAGCATCCCGTTGCTCCAGTCTCTTGATAATGCATTTCCATTGATCGGGAGTATATGCATACCCTCTGCTACGGCATTCGTCGAGAAACTTGTTTCGAGTCGGGTCGGTTACTTTAAGCTGATCGGATCTCACATTCATCGCTTTCTTGCATAATGATACGTGCTCACTGCATGCCGAGAGTCCGAAAGAAATAAGCAACACAAGAACCACGGTACACCATGCTTTCGTCGTCATTGAGATCAATGCCTCTCTTGCCTATCAAATATAAAACAGCAGGTCTTACTTATAACCCCGCCTTAGCTGCCCAAAGATTGAGGTCTGCTGCGTTCTGCGATAGTTTACAGGCAAACGGCGTTACCCGCATATTCTGGCGCGACATACTGCGGTAACGGGCACAATGAAAGGCGCGAAGGACCTACCCACGTGGACCGTGATATTCAAGCCCTGATCGCGCGCCTCTTGGCGCACCGCGCGCTGCCGAGGGAGGACCCCCTCGCCCGGCGGGCGCTCACCGACGAGGCCTTCCGCCAGGAGCTGGACCTGCGCCTATCCAACTGCGGCCTAGAGCTGCTCGATAATCCCTATGCCAGTCATGTGGCGGCGGGGATCAAACAGGAGCTGGAAGAGGCCGTGTTCGGCGCGGAGGAGCAGTGGTTGAACAACAATATGGGCCTGCAGAAGGACGGCGTAGCGCTGCTCATCATCCTATGGGCGCTCATGATCCTGCCCAAGCGCGAGCGCCAGATCGCCCGCCGCCAGCGCGGCGATGCCGGCCAGGGAGATATGTTCGGCGAGGCCAAGCCCATGCCGCGCGGCGAGGAAGTTTCGGGCGGGATCGCCGAGGCCACGCTGCTCGCGGACTTCGGCGACAAGCTCGGCGGCAAGATGCGTCTCAATGTGAACCTTGGTGTCCTCTCGCGCCTCGGGTTCATCGCCCGCCGCAACAAGATCATTCATGAAGGGCCCTTGCTCGATCTCCTGCTCGACTACCCGCTGCTCGAGCGGCGCATCATCGACGGCGCGCTCGCGGATCTGCTCGCCCGGCGCAGCGAGTTAGCGCGGGAGCTAGAACCCGGCGTTTCCGATCCGGACTCGGAGATCTGATGTTCCACATCCACTCGCTGGAGTTGGTGCACTGGGACTATTGGCGGCGCTTCAGCCTGCCGCTCGATGCGCAGATCATCACCATCGTGGGGCCGAACGGCTCGGGCAAGACCACCCTCCTCGACGGCCTGCGGACGCTGTTCGCGCTCGAGTGCTCCGGCAAGCGCAACTACAAGAACTACGCGCGCCATTCCGGGGAGGCGTTCTCCTGGCTGCGCGCTGTGGTGGACAACTGACGTATCAATAACCGCCGGCACCCCTTCTTCCCCATCCTCGACGATGTGGTGACCTTGGCCTGCCGCATCCGCAAGCAGGGCGGCGACTGGCAGCGCCAGTACCTGATCGCGCTCGGCGAGGTCACTATAGAATCGCTCGAACCCTCGGGCGAGTGGCTGGGCCTCCACGATTACAAGCGCCGCCTCGACAACGCCGGGATCACCTCCGCCATGGCCGAGGTCTTGGCTCTGGAGCAGGGCGAGACCGACAAGCTCTGTGAGTATTCCCCCAAGCTGCTCCTGGATCTGGTGTTCAAGGTCTTCGGCGACCAGCAGGTCCTGGATGCCTATCAGGAGGCCAAGGCGCAACAGCATGAGACCGAGCGCGAGTTGAGGGACATGAGCAATAAACTCGATGCCTTGGAGAACAAAGTCGAGGCGTTGAACACGCGCGTCAACCGCTACATCGAATGGCGTAACCTCAAGGAAGAGCACGCCCGGCTCGCGGCGGAGGTCCTCCCACGGCTGCGCTATGCCGAGCTTGTGGAGTCCATCGCCGCGGCGGACGTCCAACTGCAGGGGCAGCGCCGCCAGATGAGGGAGAGGGAAGGCGAGTTTGCGGAGCTGCAGTCGAACATCGGTCGTCTGGAACGAGATCTGCTCGCTGCCCAAGGGCGGGAAGAGGCGGCGCGCACCGACTGCGCCGAGTCGGAGTCGCGCTTCCATCTAGCGCGCGATGCCGTGATCCGGACCTCCGCGTTGCTCGAAGAACGCGACCGCTGGGTGGTCATGACCGAGACCCGCCACGGTCTCGACCCGGCGCGTCTCGCACAACAGCTCGGCGAGGAGCGGCAAAGGCTGGCCGAGATCGATCTGCAATGGAAAAACGGCCGCGCCCGCCGCGACGAGCTGACCGCCTTGATCGCGGCCTTGCGGTCCGGGCCGCCGCCCGCGCCGGGATTCCTGCGGGAGCTTCGCGCCGCGCTCGATGCCGCGGGTATTGAGCATCGCCTGCTGCCGGAGCTCGTGGAGCTGGCGGACCCCGGCTGGCAGGGTGCGGTCGAGGCCCTGCTCGCGCCTTATCGCTGCCTCATCCTCCTCGCTCGGGAGTCCGACCGGGCCGCGGCCTGGGGGATCGGCGAGCGGCTGCGCTACCGGCACTTCATCACCGCGACCGAGGCCGCGCCCGCCGCGGCCGAACCGGGTTCGGTGCTGGAGATCGTGCGTTTCACCGGATCCGCCCCGCAGTGGCTCTTCACGCTCTTGAACCGCGTGCAGCGGGTGGAGGATGCGCAATCGGGGGCCCGGCTTCCGGCCGCTCAGGACTGGATAACCCGTCAGGGCTATCAGCGCGAGCGCCGCGGCGGGCGTTATATCGGGGTCGCGGAGGGGGACTACCACTTCGGTGAGTTGGCGCGCCGTACGCGCCTCGCGGCGTGCCAGTCGGAGTCGCGGGAGATCGAGTCACAGCTCGCCCGGCTGGAGCTAAAGCGGCACGGGCTGCAGGGCTCGATATTGGAAAAACAGGCCGCCATCGACGGCTTCGACGCGGCGCAGATGCTGGCCGCGCGCGCCGAGGAGTTTGCGGCCGCCGAGCGGCGTCTTGGCGAGCAGCGGAACCAAGCCCAAGGAGCCGGAGACCAGTTGGCCGCCGCGAGCCGCGAGCGGGACGCGGCCGTGGAGGCGCGCCATGAAGCCCAGAATGCGCTGGATCGGGCCAGGTTTCGGCAAGAACGCTTTGCAGCGGGAGATCGGCGCCCTCGCGCAGAACCTCCAATCCCCATGGGAAGAGCAAGTCAAGCGCATCCGGCAACT
Source organism: Pseudomonadota bacterium (assembly GCA_030859565.1). Lineage (NCBI taxonomy): Bacteria > Pseudomonadati > Pseudomonadota > Pseudomonadota bacterium. The sequence goes on along the minus strand of JALZJW010000045.1, from coordinate 1,380 downwards.
GCGCCAGGAGCGAATAAGCCTGCCTCCCGCGTGGCGCGGGCGCGAAGCCCTGGAGGCGCTACGGGCGGAATACCGTAACGAAAGCATCGTCGGCTTTCGCGTCAAGGAGCTGGAGCGGCGTTTCGAGACCGAGGAGTGGGAGACCGATGAGAACGTAGTCACGCTGCGTGACAAACTCCGGGCCGATCTCGCGGCCATGCAGTTGGAGACTGACAACCGCCGTCGCTACAACGAGCGCGCCCAAGGACTCACCGAGGCGGCGCGCGGGGAGTACATCAATGTGCTGCGCGCCACCGTCAGGCGCTACGGCAAGAACATCCGGCAACTGGGGGATCTGGCCGGGATCGAGGTGCACTGCGAGCCGCCGCACCTCGAAAACGACGACCTGGTGTTGGCGCAAGCGGGGCTTGCGGTCGGCTTCGATTTCGACCGGAAGGGCGTTGTGGGCCTGAACGATGGGGAGGCCTCCGGCGGCCAACAGGTGATGAAATCGCTTATTCTCTTGATTGGTCTCATGATGGAGGAGGATCAGCCGGGCGGCTTCGTGTTCATCGACGAGCCCTTCGCCCATCTCGACATCTTCAACATCGATCGCGTCGCGGGTTTCCTGAAATCCACCCGTGCTCAGTATCTCATCACGACGCCCATCACCCACAACGTGAACATCTTCGACCCCGCGGATCTGACGCTCGTTACCTACAAGAAACCGCCGGGCGAGGGCTGGGCCCCGCCCGTCGCCGTGATGACCCGACAGGCCCCGTGAGCTGGTCGCCGCCGGACCCGCACGGGATCCGCACGCAGAGCCTGGACGTGGGCGCCAAGGTGACGTTGCGCGGCTGCCGCCTGCGCCGCGCTTTCCCGGAGCAGCCCTCAAAGCTCGACGCCTTGCCCGCGGACTGGCGCGGGTTGCTCCTGCTCTGGGCCAAGCGGGAAGGGGAGCGGGTGAAGTGGGACACGCTCCAGAAGCTCGCGGGTCATGCTAACTACCAGCCCGCCCACGAGCTTTTAGAAAGCCTGCTGCGGGGCGGCTGGGTGCAACTGGAGGAAAGACGGAAAGAGCGCCGCTGGCAGCCTTTTTGGATTAACTTCCTCGACCTCGGGCGGATGCAAGCGGCGCTGGGATTGCCAAGGCGAGACGATCTTGCCCGCCGCTTTGAGGAGGAGACCGCGCGATGCTTTCACGACCCGAGGCTTACGGCCATCGCGGCGGCGCTGGCGAGCCAACCGCCGCAACGCGCGCTCGACCGGCTCGCCTTGCTGCGGGCCTTGGATCGCTGGATAGACGAGCAGCGCTTCGGCACCCGGCGCGATTTCGCGCTCTATGCGCGCGGCGGCACCAAGTCGCTGAGCGAGGCGGAGTGGGACTGGCTCGATGCACAG
>JALZJW010000044.1 GCA_030859565.1 Pseudomonadota bacterium | reverse complement strand
TTCAGCGCGGTTTGATCTTTTTCCTGTAGCCGCCCCCAGTGTTTTGCGCACTAGCGTGCGTTGGATGGTGGTGATGACAGGCTTGATAATGGAGGGTTTGAGCAGGCCAGCCGCTTGCCAGTCCTGAACTACCACTTCCCCGAGGCCAGCGATGGTGCGTACCTGGCTCGTCACAGCCATTAAAATGACGTCGGGCGTGGTCTGCTGGTAGGCTCCGCTGCTGACGACCACGGCGGGGCGCTGCTTCGCGGCAGATTGGTCGGTGAATGGAAACGGAACGAGTACGATATCGCCAAAGCTATAGCCGGTCATACTCAGCATCGTCGGCGTTGTCCCACACCTTGGCGAAGCTTGCCTCGGCTGCCTTCGCGGCGGCCTGCGTAAGGCGGCGGTGGCCCTCGCGTACCCGCAGGAAGTCGACGAAGTCCTCCACTTCTGCGAGGCGCTGTGGTGGCAGCGTTTGTAGCTTCTCTAAGATGACCTGCTCATCGTGCTTATTCATGCTGTCGATCCGTGGTTAGATGCTCTTGGAAATAAAGGCAATGCGTGTGCGCACCTTCGCGGCGCGCCAACCGGTCGGCTTTTCGCCGTTTGCCCGTTCGATACCTTAAGACATGGACGGACGAATAATACCGCGTCAGCGTTAGAGAAGTCATGCCGCTTTGGCTCGTTTATCCAAAGCCTAGATCAGGATGTTCGGCCGTCAGGACCGCGGCGGTGGGTCCTCCGCGTCGCTGACTTCTACTCCCAGGAGGTTGTTCAATCGATTGTATCATGACCGAATTGGGGCGGATGGCCGCATTGCACCAATACGACAATTTGTGTGCGGAATAAAACCCCCAAGATCTCGCCAAAGCTCGGCTTTTCTCGGCAAAACTAGATCCACAAGTAAAAAACCTACTCATACAAGGAATCTAGATCCAGAAAATCCTGCGGTCCCTTGCCGAGGCCAGCCTCGATTACGCGCTCAAACCCACATCCTCGACATACCGCCACGCTAGAGCGTTATAGACGCCGATCAACAACGGGCAGCTCCCGCGTCGCGCCCCGGAAATCCGCAGCGAATGGCCGTTCGATGATTCCCGTCTCGAGGCCTCGCGCCTCTGCCCAACGATCGTACGGCTACGGGGGAAAGAACTGGTTTGCGGTCCGAAACCATAATTGGTCCGACTTACTTTGATGGAGACCCAGGAAGCCTGGAACAGGGGACCGTGACCAAATCGTGACCAACTCCAGTCATCTCCTGTCACTTCCAGTCATCTCCAGTCATATTCGCGCGGGGCCAGTGCGCGTAACATTGTTAATGAATGCTACATTGTCTTACTTGTGCCTTCACACAGCAGAGGTCGCTGGTTCAATCCCAGCATCGCCCACCAGGTCTCGGGCATTAAAATTCACCCACACGATTTCCGGAAAACCTTAAACTCTTTGTCTATGCCCGTCCGTGCGGCCTCCGTGACCAAAATGCGCGTGCAATGTGTCGGCTTCGATCAAGAACACCCCGTCCTCGCCGCGGGTCAGCTCGAGCAAAACAAAGGGGAGGCGCGGATAACGCTGCTCGAGGGCGCCGGCGCTCTCGCCGACCTCCACGACCAGCACCCCGTTCTCTGTAAGGTAACGCGCCCCACCTTCGAGAATGCGGTTCACAATAGCGAGGCCGTCGGGGCCGCCATCGAGGCCGAGGGCGGGTTCGTGGCGGTGCTCGGCGCTGAGCGTCGCCATATGCCGTGTCGGGACGTAAGGCGGGTTGCTCACGATGAGATCGTAGCGCTCCGCGGCGAGTGCGGCGAATAGATCCGATTGCAGCACCCGCACCCGGCCTCGAACCTGATGACGCAGGACGTTACAGCGCGCTACCTCCAAGGCCCGCGGGCAAAGATCGACGGCATCGACCCGCGCCTCTGGGTACGCCAGAGCACAAGCGATGGCGATACAGCCGCTCCCGGTACCGATATCGAGGATGCGATGGACCTCGCCCACCCAAGGCGAGAATCCGGATTCGATGAGCTCCGCAATAGGCGATCGCGGGACCAAGACCTGTTCGTTCACATAAAATGGCAAGCCCGCGAACCAGGCCTCACCGAGCAGATATGCGGCGGGTTTGCGCGTCTGTATGCGTTGCCGCAGAAGTCCGACAACTCGCGCCTTTTCTTCCTCGGTCAGGCGGCGGTCGAGCCTGTCCTCGGGGGTATCGAAGGGCAGGCCGAGCGCATGGAAGACCAGCAGCACCGCTTCCTCGCGTGAATTCGTGGTCCCGTGGGCGAAGCACAACCCGGCGCCGAGAAAGCGGCCCTCGGCCCAATAAACCAACTCACGCGCGCTCTGCGCCTCGGCGAGATTGGGAGCGCGTTCGCGCACGGCATGCGCGTGATTCACGCGGCCTCCCCGCTGATGACCAAGAACATCTCGTTGAGCCGGTGGACGAAACCGGCCGGATCATCGAGCCGTCCGCCCTCGCTCAGGAGGGCTTGGTCGAAGAGGATGCGCGCCCAATCCTCGAATCGCGGTCCCTCTTGTTCACGGTGCAGGCGGCGCACGATGGGGTGTTCGGGATTGATCTCCAGGATAGGCGGGGTCGCCGGCACGTCCTGACCCGCGGCCTTGAGCAGGCGTTCCAGGTTGGCGCCAAGCTCGTGGTCATCGGCGACCAGGCAGGCGGGTGAGGTCGTCAAGCGGTGAGTCACCCGCACCTCCTTGACCCGCTCGGCCAGGCTCTTGCGGATCCGCTCGACGAGATCCTTGTACTCGCCGGCTTCCGCCGCTGCCTTGTCTTCTTTATCCTCCAGCGCGCCGAGATCGAGCGCGCCCTTGCTGACCGATTTCAAAGGTTTCCCACTGTACTCGGTCATCTGGGTCACGGCCCAGTCATCCACCGGATCGGACAGCAGCAGGACCTCGATGCCTTTCTTGCGAAATACCTCCAGATGCGGGCTGTTCTTGGCGGTGGCAAAACCGTCGGCGACGACATAATAGATCGAGGATTGCCCCTCCTTCATGCGCGACAGATAGTCATCGAGCGAGACCTCTTGCTCCTCGCTATCGGTATGCGTGCTCGAGAAGCGTGCCAGCTTCGTTAGCCGATCGTGGTTCGAGGCGTCCTCGATCAAGCCTTCCTTGAGGACCCGGCCGAAGGTTTTCCAGAAGGCCCCGTATTCGCCCTTGGTCACCAGCTCTTCAAGGAGGCCCAAGACCTTTTTTACGGCGCCCGCGCGCATCCCGTCGATGATCTTATTGTCCTGCAGGATCTCCCGCGAGATGTTGAGCGGCAGATCGTTGGAATCGACGATACCGCGCACGAAGCGCAGGTAGCGCGGCATCAACTGCGTGGCGTCATCCATAATAAACACCCGCCGCACGAAAAGTTTTACCCCGCGCCGGCGTTCGGGGTCCCAGAGATCGAAGGGCGCGTGTTTTGGGAGGAAGAGCAGCAGCGTGTATTCGAGCTTGCCCTCGACCTTGCTGTGGATGCGAGCGAGCGGGGCCTCGTGGTCATGCGCCACGTGTTTATAAAACTCGTTGTATTCTTCGTCGGTGATCTCGCCCTTCGGCCGCGACCAGAGCGCGGTCGCCGCGTTTACCCGTTCGTAGCCGCTCGCGTCCTTGCCTTCCTTGGGCATGAGGATCGGTAAGGTGATGTGATCCGAATACTTGCCGATGATGCTGCGCAGGCGGTAGCCGTTCAGGAATTCCTCCTCGCCTGCGCGCAGCTTCAGAACCACCTCGGTGCCGCGCTGTTTTCGCGGCACCGTACGGACGCTGTACTCGCCTTTACCGTCGGATAGCCATCGCACTCCTTCCTCGGCGCCCAAGCCCGCGCGCCGGGTCGTGACGGTGATCTCCTCGGCGACGATGAACGCGGAGTAAAACCCCACCCCGAATTGTCCGATGAGCTGTGAATCCTTCTGCCGGTCGCCGGTCAGGGCCTTGAAAAACTCCTGGGTACCCGACTTGGCGATGGTCCCGAGGTTTTCGACCAGCTCTTGGCGTGACATACCGATGCCGTTGTCACGCACCGTGATCGTCTTGAGGTTCTCGCTATACTCCACTTCGATTTTGATCTCGCTGTCGCTTTCGAATAACGCCGCGTCGCCGAGCGCCTCGAAGCGCAGCCTCTCGGCCGCGTCGGACGCATTGGAAATGAGCTCGCGGAGAAATATCTCTTTGTTGCTATAAAGCGAGTGGATCATCAGGTCCAGCAACTGGCGGACCTCGGCCTGGAAACCTCGGGTTTCCGTTTGGGTGTCATGACTCATGGGTTTGAAATCTCCGGATAAAACGATGCGCCGTCATCGCTAGCAAGCGTACACGGGTTCTAAGTGTATCGACTACGCTCGTTGCGTTGCAACGGACGGCATATCCGCTACACTGACCCGCATGGCGGGGAGTGCGGATCGCGGCGGCGAACATACACCCATGATGAGGCAATTCCTCGGCATCAAGGGGGACTTCCCGGAGATGCTTTTGTTCTACCGCGTGGGCGATTTCTACGAGCTCTTTTATGACGATGCCGAGAAAGCCGCGGGCCTACTGGACATTGTCCTGACCACGCGCGGGAACTCGGCCGGAGCGCCTATCCCGATGGCGGGCGTGCCCGTGCATGCGGTGGATTCGTACTTGGCCAAGCTGGTGCGTATGGGACACTCAGTCGCGATTTGCGAACAAGTGGGCGAGCAGTCGGGCAAAGCGCCGATGGAACGGCGCGTCACGCGTATCGTAACCCCCGGAACCTTGACCGAGGAGGCCTTGCTCGAAGAACGCCGCGACAACCTGCTGGCGGCGGTGCACGCGCAAGGGGAGTGCATCGGCCTTGCCACGTTGGACCTTGCCAGCGGCAGGTTCAGCGTCCTCGAAATTACGGGGCGCGAGGCGCTTGGCGGCGAGATCGAGCGGCTGCAGCCCACCGAGCTGCTCTTAAGCGAAGCGTCCGATCTGGTGCCGTGGTTTACCGCGGACCCACGCCTGCGCCGGCGGCCGCCTTGGCATTTCGACACAGAGCATGCCAAACGCGCATTGGCCCAGCAGTTTGAGGTCCAAGACCTGGCGGGGTTCGGGTGCGAAGACCTGGTCGCCGCCTTGGCGGCGGCCGGCGGCCTGTTGCAATATGCGTTGGATACCCAACGCGCCGCCTTGCCGCATTTATGTAAGCTCTACGTGGAACGGCGGGAAGAGAGCCTGATCCTCGATGCCGCGACGCGCCGTAATCTGGAAATGAACGCCAGCCTTTTCGGAGCCAAGGAGCAGAGCCTCATCGGCATCATGGATAGCTCGGTGACGCCCATGGGCAGCCGCATGTTGCGGCGTTGGTTGAATCGCCCGATCCGCGACCAAGCCACGCTCTGCCACCGTCATCACGCGATCGGCGTCCTGCTGATGAATTCCCTTTGGCGCGGATTGCAGCAGCCGCTGCGGGCGATTGGGGATATCGAACGCATACTGGCCCGCATCGCGCTTCGGTCGGCGCGTCCTCGGGACCTGGTTCAGCTCCGGAACGCGCTCGAAGCTTTGCCCGAATTGAGCCGCCGGCTCGACGCGATCGACAGTCCCAGGCTGCAATCGCTCGCCCAAGCGATCGCGGGATTCCCCGAGCTGCGCACCTTGCTCCAGGCGGCCATCGCGGAGGATCCCGCCGCCCATGTAAACGATGGCGGTGTCATCGCGACGGGTTACGATCGCGAGCTCGACGAATTGCGGCGTTTGCGCGATGACGTCGGCCAGGTGCTGGTTGCGATCGAAGCCCGCGAGCGCGAACGCACGGGCATCGGGAACCTCCGGGTCGGCTACAACCGCGTGCACGGCTATTACCTCGAGATAGGCCGGGCGCATCAGCAGAAAATCCCCGCGGATTACGTGCGCAGACAGACGCTCAAGGCGGCGGAAAGGTATATCACGCCGGAACTGGCCACGCTCGAATCCGAGGCGCTCCGGGCGGGACAGCGGGCGCTCGACAAGGAAAAAGAGATTTACCAGGAGATCCTTACGCGCTTGATTCAACCACTGCCGCTGTTGCAGACGGCGAGCGCCGCCGTGGCCGAAGCCGATGTATTCGCTTCGTTTGCCGAACGCGCCGAGACGCTCGCTCTGAACGCCCCGGAGCTCTGTAGCGACAGCGGGGTGTCAATTAACGGCGGCCGGCACCTGGTAATCGAACGGGTCCACGAGACGCCTTTTGTGCCCAATGATCTTCACCTCGCCGATGAGCGGCGCATGTTGATGATCACCGGCCCGAACATGGGCGGGAAATCGACCTATATGCGGCAGACGGCGTTGATCGTGATCCTCGCCTACAGCGGGAGTTACGTACCGGCTGCGAAGGCGAAAATTGGTCCGTTGGATCGCGTCTTCACGCGCATCGGCGCGGCGGATGATTTGGCGAGTGGACGTTCCACGTTCATGGTCGAAATGACCGAAACCGCTAACATTCTCAACAACGCGACCTCGCAGAGCTTGGTCTTGATCGATGAGATCGGACGGGGCACCAGCACCTTCGACGGTCTGTCGCTCGCGTGGGCGACCGCCGAACACTTAGCGCGGGAAATACGTGCCTATACGCTGTTCGCGACGCATTATTTCGAGTTAACGGAGTTGGCTGTCGAAATGGAAGGGGTGGCGAATGTGCATTTTGATGCCGTGGAACACGGTGATCGGCTCGTCTTTCTGCACTCGGTGCAAGAAGGCCCGGCAAACCAAAGCTACGGACTGCAGGTGGCGCAGATGGCCGGAGTCCCCGGCGCCGTGGTAAGCCGTGCCCGGGACAAGCTGCAGCGGCTGGAACGGCGGCGGCGGTTGGAGACGCCTCAACCGTCCGCGCCACAGATGGAGTTATTCGATGAGGTCGCGGAACCGCCAGCCCTCACGGTGCTGCGCGCCTTGGATCCCGATGGCTTAAGCCCGCGGCGAGCCTTGGAAGAGATTTACCGCTTGCGCGCGCTGGTGGAATAGCCTCGCGGATGGCCAATGCTTAATGCACCTGCCCGATTCCCGGTTATAATAACGAGAGACCTTATGGAGTACAGCAAGCAATGACGTTCGTCGTTACCGAACCATGTATAAAGTGCAAGTACACGGACTGCGTGGAGGTGTGCCCTGTCGATTGCTTCCATGAAGGCCCCAACATGCTGGTCATCGACCCCGACGAGTGTATCGATTGCACGCTATGTGAACCGGAGTGCCCGGTGGATGCAATCCTCTCCGAAGATGATTTGCCTGAACAACAAAGGCATTACCTCGACCTCAACACGGAGTTAGCGAAGGCGTGGCCGGTCATCAACCAGCGCAAGCCGGCGCCTCCCGACGCCGATGAGTGGCGCGAGGTCAAGGGAAAGTTAGACATGCTGCAGCGCTAGCGCCAGCGAGCGGCCGTCGATCCGCCGTCGCGCTACCCGTTTGTCACGCAGCAACGCGTGCCCGGTTCGGGCCGCGTCTAGCACGCGTTCCGCCGGTTTTCCTTCATTAATTTTTTGTCTGCGCCGATAACACGGGCGGTTGGTAGCTTCCCGCCCCGGCGAGGCCGGGGACACGCATTTTATCCATTGAAACCCATGATTCCGATGCAAGAAATTCGCTGGCTCGACGCGAATCGCAGATGGCTGGTTGCCGTCGTCTGTGGTGCATTTTGTCTTCAAGCGCAAGGTTTGTACGCAGCAGCGATCTATAAATGGGTCGATGACCATGGAACGGCACATTACGGGGAGCAGCCGCAAAATAAAGGCGCCGTGAAGCTTACCGTAACCGCGAAGCCGTCCGTCGGCATACGTGATCAAGAAAGGTTCAAGCGCCAAGAACGGCTGTTAAAGGTCTTCGAGGAAGAACGTCAGGAGAAGGCCGCCGCGGCGCAAGAGAAACGCCTGGAGAAAGAGAAACGCAATCAAAATTGCGTGCTCGCCCGTAGACAGCTATTCAACTACGAACGCGCATCGATGCTTTATAAGAAGGATAAACTAGGAAATCGCGTGGTGTTCGAGCACAACGAGCGCCTCGAGGCCGAACGAGGCGCGCGCGAAGCAGTGGAACACTGGTGTGATTGATTTCCGCACGGACCCACGGATCATGTCGCGACACTTCTTATCCAACTGTGCACACAATGGCGCAATCACTCTTGCATAAACCGTTGCTTGGCCGTTACCAGTTACAGCGAGAGCTTGGCCGCGGAACGATGGGCGTGGTTTACCTGGGTCTCGATCGGACAGCCAATCGCTACGTCGCGGTTAAGACCATTTGTTTAGCGGAAATCTTGGAAGAAGCGCAACTCGATGAGATAAAATCGCGCCTATTCCAGGAGGCCGAGACCATCGGGCGTCTACATCATCCGAACATTGTGGCGGTATATGAAGCGGGGGATGAGCACGATTTGGCGTATATCGGGATGGAGTATCTCGAGGGAACCACGCTTGCACCCTACATCAAAAAAAATGATTTGCTGCCGGTAAGGAAAACGCTATTTTTAGTCGCCACCCTGGCGCGCGCCCTCGATTATGCGCATCGCCAGCAAGTCGCTCACCGGGATATTAAGCCCGGCAACGTGATGTATGCGGCGTCGAAGAATACGGTCAAGATCACCGATTTCGGCATCGCGAGCGTCATCGGCGCCCATGGCGGAACGGCGGGACTGGCTGGCGGAACACCTTTTTACATGTCCCCCGAACAGGTCCTCCAGGATCCGGTCGATGGCCGCTCCGACCTCTTCTCCCTAGGGGTGATGCTCTACCAACTTACCACCGGTTCCCTGCCGTTTACTGCGGGAACGATGGATGCCCTGATGCACAAGATCGTGCGCGATGCGCCGATCAGTCTCTTCGACGTTTGTCCGGACTTGGCCCGCACCGCACCGTATCTAGGGCGAATCATCGACAAGGCGTTAAAAAAAATGCCCTCCGAAAGATACCAGCGCGGTGCAGAGATGGCACGTGACCTGCTTTCAGGGTTAGACCAGATCCGTTTATAAGCGAGGCGTCATGTTTCAAGCCGGGGCTCTTGAAATCATAAATCTTTCGGACAGGGGCCGCAGGCGCCCGAATAACGAGGATAGTACCGCGAGCGACGCGCATCTGGGTTTAGCGGTGGTGGCGGACGGCATGGGGGGATATCGATCCGGGGAGGTGGCGAGCGCCATCGCGGTCTTTTCGGTGATGAGCGATCTGCGTAACGCATTAACTTCGGCGCGGCTTTCGGGGCGACACCACGCCGCGTCGAAACAATCTTCCATCGTTAACCAAGCGATCACGCACGCCAATTCGATGATCTACCGAACCGGACAAACCGAAGCACAATGCCAAGGCATGGGAACCACGGTGGTCGCCTGTTTATTTCAGGGAAACAACGTTACCGTCGGGCATGTCGGTGATTCCAGGCTTTATCGCCTTCGGGGCGGTTCGTTCGAGCAGATTACCACCGACCATTCGGTCGTCCAGGAACTGATCGATCAGGCGGGCATGACGCCGGAGCAGGCCGCGGCGGCGGCTCCGAAAAACCTGGTCACCCGCGCGCTCGGGATCGACGAGGCTGTCCAGGTCGATATCTACGAGGAAAGTTTAAATCCCGGGGACATCTACGTTTTGTGTACTGACGGCCTGCATGATATGGTCAGTAATGAAGAAATTCACTTAACCCTGCGCGAATATAATGCTAATCTTGTAGGAGCGGGGGACCGATTAATCGCTCTAGCCAATGAGCGCGGGGGCCATGATAATATTTCTCTCGTCATCGCTAGGCTGCGTGCGTATCGGAGAGCGATTCTTGTTTGGCCCTGTAAATTACAACGATGGGTTAGTTAATCGTATCGAGCGTCCTTATGTCAAAACTCGTCCTTAGTCTAAACGGCGTAATACAAGGAGACTATCCGCTTACCAAAGAACGCATGACGATTGGCCGCAAAGCGGACAACGATATTGCGGTCGACAATCTTGCGGTTAGCGGTAAACATGCCCTGGTCATCACAATCTTGGACGACTCGTTTCTTGAAGATCTCGGGAGCACGAACGGGACATTCGTTAACGGCAAGGTCATAAAGAAACACGCCCTACGGAACGGCGATGTCATCAGCATCGGGAAACACGAGATCCGGTATGTCAACGAGCACGCCACCGCCGATGACGACGAGTTCGAAAAAACCATAATTATGCGCCCCGGAACGGCCACAGCCGCCGCGGCGCTCGCGAAGGCCATCGGCCGTACGTCAATTGCGCCAAGCTTTGGTGCGGCGGCCTCGCCGAGCTTGCAGCCCACGAGTTCGCCACTGGGTCGGCTGAACATAGTAAACGGGCCCGTTGCCGGCAAGCAGCTCGAGCTGATCAAGGCCTCGATTACCTTGGGTAAGCCCGGCGTGCAGGTTGCCGTGATATCACGGCGGCCACAAGGCTATTTCATTACGCATATCGAGGGCGGAACCGCCGAACAACCGATCTATCCGGTTATCAACGGGCAACCGATTGGGGCGCGGAGTCATCAGCTCAAAGATCGTGATGTCATTGAATTGGCGGCCATAAAAATGGAGTTTCTCACGGCTTAAGCCACCTCATCGACCATCGGATGCTCGCTATGGCAAGCGGGCGAATTACCGCTACCGGTTTCTTAAGCACTCCAGATAGCGCCGCTCATCGGGAAGGGCGTGATTGCGTTGCGCTTGCCATAAGGTCTCGCCAGGCAATTCATCATTTCGTGTTGGGCATCGTGATAGTTGGGGCAACGCCTTCGCAGATCCGTATAGATACGTGCAATACCGGCAGGCCGATCCGCCAACAACTGCTCCTCAATCGCCACGTGCATAGCCATATGCAGGAAGGGATTGGTCTCGCCGCCCTCGGGGGTATAGCGCCTCGATAGAGCCTGCTCTCGATCCCGTAGTAATGCGTGGTATTCAGGGTGAGCGAGGATCACCTTTAAAATCAGGTTCTCGATCGGCTGTAGGGCATCGCCCGCCGGGTGTTTACTCCATACATCTATGAAATACTTTCTTGCCGACGGTTGATCTTGCTCCAGCACAGCTAAACGCAACCTAGTTCCGCCTTCTCTTTCCACTCGCAGAGATCACGAATGATACATTCGCCGCAGTGCGGTTTTCGCGCCTGACAGACGTAGCGCCCATGCAAGATTAACCAGTGATGCGCGTCTTGCCTGAATCGCTTCGGTACCGCGGCCATGAGCGCCCGTTCCACTGCGGCGGGAGTTTTACCCGGGGCGAGTCCGGTGCGGTTCGCGACTCTAAAAATATGCGTATCCACCGCGATCGTGGGTTCTCCGAAGGCAGTATTCAAAATTACATTGGCCGTCTTGCGCCCGACGCCGGGCAATTGTTCTAATGCCCCCCGGTCATGGGGTACCTGTCCGCCGTGCTTATCGCAAAGGATCCCGCAGGTATTGATGATATTTTTAGCCTTAGCATTATAAAGCCCAATGGTTTTGATGTACGATTTCAGGCCCTCCTCCCCGAGACCTAGGATGGTCGCGGGCTTATTCGCGACCTGGAACAGTCGCCGCGTAACTTTGTTGACGCTAACATCGGTCGCCTGAGCCGAAAGGATCACCGCCACCAGCAACTCGAATGGCGTTCGATACTCAAGCTCGGTGGCCGGATGAGGTCTATGTGCTTGGAGGCGATCGAAAACCTGGGCACGTTGGTAGCCGTTCAATGAGAGACCAGTCCCTAATGCTACGAATATGACAGTCGTAGAGCACATCATGCCCGCAAAACCCTTGGTGTTAAAGAAGGGCGAAGATCGGCGCCTGCGCGCCGGTCATCTCTGGGTCTACAGCAATGAGGTGGATACGCATACGACGCCTTTGCACGCGCTTACCCCGGGCGACAGCGTCACGGTGCTCACCAGCAGCGGTAAAGCCATGGGGACGGGGTACGTGAATCCGCATTCGCTGATCTGCGCGCGCCTGTTGGATCGCGACCGCCCTTGGTCGGCAGCGCTGTGCAGAGAGCGCCTGAAACGCGCGCTGGCCTTGCGCGAGCGCCTGTTCAATGAACCCTATTATCGCCTCGTGTACGCGGACACGGACGGTCTCCCTGGGCTCGTGGTCGATCGCTACGGTGATCTCTTGGTGGCGCAATTCAACACGGCCGGAATGGAAAGGCGCCTCAGTGATGTCATCGACGCGTTGCGGGAGGTCCTCGATCCGAAGGCGATCCTGTTACGCAATGATTCCCCGAGCCGCCTCCTCGAAGGTCTCGACTTGTACGTTGAAGCGGCGTTTGGCAAGGTGCCCGAGGAGATTTGCCTCACGGAGCATGGCGTCCGGTTCTATGTCCCCGTGCTTAGCGCCCAGAAAACCGGTTGGTATTACGATCAGCGCGCTAACCGCGCGCGGATGCTGCGCTATGTCAAAGGCGTGCGCGTCCTCGATGTGTTTAGCTACTTAGGGGCATGGGGCGTCCAGGCGGCATCCGCCGGCGCCCTTTCCGTGCAATCCATCGAGTCTTCAGCCGAGGCACTGCGCTATATCGAACGCAATGCGCGGGAAAATGACGTGCGGGTTGCGGCTGTGCATGGCGAAGCCTTCGCGACGCTCAAGGCCTTGCAGTCCGCAGGGGAAAGCTACGGTGTGGTGATTTTGGATCCGCCGGCCTTTATTAAAAAGAAAAAAGATTTAACCGCCGGGCTTTTGGCTTACCGGCGCCTCAACCAGTCGGCGCTCGGCCTCGTTCGGTACGGCGGGATCTTGATGACCGCCTCCTGCTCCTATCACCTCACGCACGAGGGCTTCGTGGATGTGTTGCGCCGGGCGTCGTTACGTGCCGGGCGGGAGATACAACTGTTGGAGCAAGGGCACCAATCGCCGGACCATCCTATTCACCCCGCGATCCCCGAGACCAATTATCTCAAGGCGGCGATTTGCAGGGTGCTCTGACATCGCCTGGGTTCGAGCCGAAGCAAGAGCACACGACTTGGGTAACCTCGCATTAACGCGCGATTGGTGGTGGCGTCATCTTAGCAGTGACTGACTTGACAACGCCGCGCCACGGCGCCCATGATCTCGCCGGAAAGATCAATGCCCTGCTACCGCAGACGCAGTGCCGTCGATGCGGGTATGCGGGATGTCTGCCTTATGCCGAGGCTATCGCCCGCGGCGAGACCGGCATCAATCAATGTCCACCGGGCGGCAGCCGCACGATCGAACGGCTCGCCGGCCTGCTAGGGCGCCGACCCATGCCCCTCGATCCTCGCTACGGCGCCGAGCAACCGTCCCGTACTGCCCGTGTCATCGAGGAGCTTTGTATCGGCTGTACGAAGTGTATACAAGCTTGCCCGGTGGATGCCATCCTCGGAGCGGCAAAGCACATGCACACCGTGCTTCAGGATCTTTGTACGGGCTGTGAATTATGCCTACCGCCCTGCCCCATGGATTGCATCGAAATGATCCCTGCCGGCCTCAATTGGGATCAAACGCACGCGGACGCCGCCCGCGCACGCTTCGAGGCGCGCAATGGGCGGCTCGCAAATCCTACCGGGAATGTGCCCGCGGCCGAAGCCGATCCCACGGCGCGGTTGGCCGAGATCGAGCGTGATCCGATTCGCCGCAAGGCCGAGATCGCCGCGGTGATCGCCAGGACACGCAAGCACCGAAACCTGTAATTTGCGTGATGCGTCCCGCCAGCGTCAACGGCCTCTCAGGCGGTATCTATCACCTCATTTCAGTTTCTGGATTAGAAAATACTGCGCCCGCTCCCGTACGTTCTAGCGTCGGATCGAAGCGGTCGGTCACGTTGATGACGATGAATAATAATACCAATGCGATGCCTACCCCGGTGGCGAGATTCGTCCCCATCGACGCCCGGAACAAGTGGCCGTTGATCACGACGTTAACCAGAACAAGCGGGAAAATTACTACGGTTCTAAAACCCTGCATCAACGGGACGTCCGGTATCAAGCTGATCAACCCCAGCGAGAAGATGACGGCCAACCCGAATGCCGACGCGATGCTGGTAAAGGCTGTGAGCATTTGGGGGGCTCGGAACGTCACTCCGCGCACCGCGAGCAACAATACGATGATCCCCACCGTAACCGCGGTATCGGTTAATCCCATGATCGCTGCGGATCCGATCGGCACTTTAGAGACATAGACGCCGAAGCGAATAAGCGTGTAGACAACGACGCTCGTGATCAGCAAGGCATACGAGGTTGGAAGGTGCTGAGGACCTTTCTCAAGCCGAGTGATCCCAGCCAGCGTATCGACGAAAGTTTTTACTGCGTACAACATATCAAGTCCTCACATCAAGCCGGGCGCTGAAAACGCCGCGGCCAATCAGGTTGTAATCGCGTCCTCCACACTTTGTGGCGTGCGCCGCAGAAAGCGCGCGTTGCTGCGTGTAGTCTATGTCAAAAATCTTGGATTAGAAATGCTGACCTAAGGAAACTCTGCAAAAGTGTCGCGAGCAAGCCCAGATGCGCGAAGCCGCGGAGCGAGTCGCGAGACATATCAGATAGATAGGCGAGCGACAAGCGAGCACGCGACAAAGCAGATGGGCTGCGCAGTAACTTTTGCAGAGCTTACCTAATACAAGCGCGTCACGCGATATCCGGCCCGCTCCAGCAACGCCGGCACTCCCTTGTCCCCGACGAGGTGTAATGCGCCGAGCGCAACAAAGGTATGCCCCTCCTTCAACCACGGCCGCACGCGTGCGGCCATGCGGCGATTGCGTTTCCAAAGCAGGCTGTCCAGAAAGCGTTCGTAGTAGCGCGCCGATCTGGTTTCATACTTGCCGGCAAGCGCCATCAATCCCCCGAGGTCACGCTTTAGATACAACGCGGTCAGCGGCTCGATGTCTTGCTGCAGCAGCTCGTAGTGGCAAACGGCATCCTTAAGCAAGGCGATTTGGTCTTCGAGGCGCAGATCACCCAATGCCCCTGCCTGTTCTGCAAGCGACTCCAGTCCCGAGATCGCCATCCCATGCGCCTTGGCTCGTTGCATTAACGCGAGATCGAGCGGTAGCAGGCGGGAAGGCGGAGGTACGCTGAGCGTCATATACGCGGCCCAAGGCTTGATGCGATGCGCGATTTCCGCCGTAATACCGTAGCGGGCAAGAAGCGGTTCAGCCGCGCCTGCGAGCTCCGCGCCCACCTGCTCCTTGAATGAGGTAGCATCGCCATAAAACATCAGTTTCGAGAATTCGGCGATGCCGGCCTCATCGAGCACGGCCTCCATGACAAAGCGGCGGCTTTGCTCGAAGCTGGACGAGACCACTCGGGGTAAATCGAGCACGCGCGGATCGCCGAGATGGATGGTGCCGAAGATATGACTCGGCGGAACACCCGCTTTCGAGATCCGAAATAAAAGCCCCTGCGCATACTTGCCGGCCTCAAATGCGGCAGGCGTCGCGGCGGGCACGAGCGGGTTGCATTCGAGCGCCCGGCACGGCCCCGCGAGACTCCAGAGCAGCGCAACGGCCAGCAACTGTTTCATCGATACATCACGCCGCTGTCTCTTGGTTCGCCAAGGCGGCGACGCTCGCCGAGGCGGCGCGCCGGCGCTCTTCCAGCGCACGCTCGCTCCCCACCGCCCGGCCGCGCATGCGCGCAAGCCTCGCCGCGCCTAAAGGTTCACGCAAGGCGCTCAATGCGTCCAGCGCCGCGGGGAGCGCCGCCGGCCGATTGCACATGAGCACCATATCGCACCCGGCCGCGAGTGCGCGCTGCGCCCGTTCGCTGTGAGCACCAGCCCCACGGGCGCCTGCCATATCGATGTCATCGCTGAAGATGACGCCCTGAAATCCGAGATCCTTCCGCAACACCTGCCGCAGCCATACCTCCGAGAAACCGGCGGGCGCCGTGTCCACTTCGGGGTAAATGACATGCCCCGCCATGACGGCGTCTAGCCCCGCGCGAACCAAACCCGCAAACGGCGCTAGATCCGCGCTAGTTATCGCCTCAGAGCTCCGGCCATCCACGGGGATCTCGCAATGGGAATCCGCCGCGACCGATCCGTGACCGGGAAAGTGTTTGCCGACACCCGCCATACCCGCCTCGTGCATCCCATCGAGATAGGCCTCGGCGAGCCGGGTGACTGTCCGCGGGTTAGGGTGGAACGCCCGGTCTCCGATCACTTGACTCACCCCGCTCCCAAGATCGAGCACGGGCGCAAAGCTGAAATCGACACCCAGGGCACGCAGCTCGATCGCCATGAGCCAACCATATTCCCGAGCCATAGCCCGGGCGCGTTGCGGGTCCTTGTCGTCGAGCCGGCCCAATGCAGCGCAGGGGGGCAGCGCGGTAAAACCAGGACGGAAACGTTGCACCCGCCCCCCTTCGTGGTCCACGGCCACGAGCAAGGGTGGATCGCGCACGGCATGGATCTCCGCGACCAGGCGCGCGAGCTGCTCGCGGCCGGCGTAATTGCGCGTGAAAAGGATCACGCCCCCCGCGGCCGGATGGGCTAGCAGATCCCGTTCGCCGGGCAAAAGCTCGGGTCCCTGGAGATCGAACATGAGAGGACCTAATGGCACGTGGATTTTGCTTGCGCTCTCAAGAAACACAACGCAAACCGCAAAGCCGCCCACCGTGTTTCTTCCAAACGCCTTCTGTCACGGGCGGTTATTTAGCTAACCTAGCGATCAATTTCTTCCTCGCTCCGCGGGGAAGAAACCTCCGCGCGCGAAAGATTCGGGACACCGGACACAACATAGGATATCCTATTTTCGCACGCAGCCGTCTGTTAGCGCCTGCACCATGCATATCGAGATCAGACTGCGGCAACAAGAGCTCTGGTTACTGGCGGGGCGCGACATTGTTCGCGGCTATTCCGTCTCGACCGCCAAGAACGGCCCCGGGGAAATGGAAAACAGTGAATGCACACCGCGCGGTTGGCATGCGATCTGTGAAAAGATCGGCGCGGGTTGCGCGAGCGGTACGGTGTTCGTTGCGCGCCAACCGGATGGCAAGGTGTATGTTCCCGAGTTTCGCACCCGCTATCCAGGAAAGGATTGGATCCTCACGCGTATCCTGTGGTTGACCGGCTTACAGCCGGCCTTTAACCAGGGCGGCTCGGTCGATACCAAGAATCGCTTCATATACATCCACGGCGCGCCCGATGACGTCGCGATGGGCACCCGGGGGTCGGGCGGTTGCATCCGTATGCGTAACGCCGACGTTATCGATCTCTTCGACCGAGTCGAGGTCGGTACCCGCGTCCGGATCCGGGATGATGCACTCTAACGCCGGCACGGAGCGGCGCGCGCGGCCGGCACGGGTCAACGCGCTTAAGCGCCGCGTTGCCCGTACGCTCAGCAGGCTTGCGAACGATCTGTTCTATCGGGTGTACCGCCCGGAGTGGCGCGCATTTGACGAACTGGTCACAAAGCATTCCGCTGACAGCAGCAGCTTCTTCCTCGTGCAGATCGGCGCCAATGACGGCGTGACCCACGACTTCTTGCACCGTTACATTCAGACGTATCGATGGCGCGGGATCCTCGTCGAGCCTGTCCCGGCATACTGCGATCTCTTGCGCGCCCGTTACCAAGGTGTTCCCACGGTCGTCATCGAGCAGTCGGCGATCTCGATCTCCGAGGGCACCCGAACTCTTTACCGCGTCGATGATCCCGCCGCGGAGCTTCCGGCCTGGTCGAAGGGCCTCGCCTCGCTGCACCTGGACGTCATCAAGAAACACCGCTGGGTGATTCCGGATCTGGAAGACGCGATCGTCGCCGAGCCGGTGCGGTGTATCACGCTTGCAACCTTGATCCGCAAGCATCAGGTCGAGAAAATCGATCTTTTGTCCGTCGATACGGAAGGCCATGACTCAGAGATAATCAAGCAGATCGACTTCGCGCGCTTTAGACCGCGGATGATCATCTACGAGCATAAGCACCTGTGGCGCGAGGCGCGGCGGCACTGCGGGAGCCTGCTGACGGCCCAAGGCTATCAGCTTACGAAGCACCTGAGTAATACTTTGGCCTATCTGCCTTAATCCGCGACTGATTGGTTTGCCGGCGGCTCCAGCAGGGGCATCAAGATCTCCATGACGCGGTCCACGGCGCCGCGGTTCTCGGCCACCACCGCTTGAGCGCGGCGCCCGGCGGTTGCGCACAAGTCGGAATCGGCGAGCAAGATCAGGAGCCGGGACAGAAGCTCGTCCGCATCATTGACGACCCAAGCGGCATGGGCGGCGGTTAGGAAACCATACACCTCGGCGAAATTGAAGATATGCGGACCGGTCAGTACGGGGATCCCAAGGGCGGCGGGTTCGAGGGGATTGTGACCGCCCACGGCCACGAGGCTTCCGCCCACGAAGGCCACCTCCGAAAGCGCGTAGAATAACGGCAACTCTCCCATCGTGTCCGCGAGAAACACGTCTGGCCGCTCGCTCAAAGGGGCGGTGCGCCTTGCAGTCGCGAAACCCCGCTGCCGGCAGAGATCAAAGACCTTTCCAAAACGCTCGGGGTGACGCGGCGTCAGCACCAGCAGCAGTCTCGGATCGCGCTGGCGCAGGACCGCGAACGCCGACAACACCGCCGCTTCTTCACCTTCGTGGGTGCTGGCGGCCATCCAAACCCGCCGGCCGGGAGCGAGTTCTTGCTTCAACCGCAAGGCGCGGTCTTGGAGATCGTCCGGGGCAGTAACGTCGAACTTGACGTTTCCGGTAACATGCACCCGCGACTCGGCCGCGCCGAGCGCCATGAACCGCTCGGCATCGGCCCGCGACTGCGCGGCGACTGCGGTAACCGCCGCCAACATCCCGCGCACGCTGGCCGGCCAGCGCCGGTAGCGGGAGACCGACCGCTCTGACAACCGCGCGTTGGCGATGAGCACGGGGATTCGCGCGCGGCGGCAGCAGTGCAATAGATTGGGCCACAGCTCGGTTTCCATGATCACCAAGGCGGCGGGGCGAACTCGTTCGATAAAACGCGCTAACGCGGTGGGGAGATCGAAGGGCAGGTAGCAATGCCGTACCTCATCCCGAAACAGGCGGCGCACCATGGCCGCTCCGGTGGGGGTCGTGGTGGTCACCATTATCGTGATCGGCGGGATGCGCACCCGCAGTGCATGCACCAGCGCGGAAGCCGCTTGCGCCTCGCCAACCGAGACCGCGTGTACCCAGAGGTTGGGTCCAGCCGCGGGGAGCGCCGGCACAAAGCCCAGACGTTCCCGCCAGCGCTCCCAATAGCCGCGGTTGCGCACGCCCAAGAGCGCAAGCCGGACCAATAACAGCGGCGTCAGGAGATAGAGAACGAGGGTATAGATCCGCCGCAAGCGTTCAGCCAATCGAGGTATTTGCGCACGCCTTCTTCCAGGGCGAGAAAGGGCCGGTCGTAACCGAGCGCCCGGAGCGCGCCGAGATCGGCCTCGGTAAACGCCTGATAATGGTCGATCAGCTCCTTGGGGAAGGGAATGTACTCTAGCGTTCCTTTTCCATGCCAGGCGATGACCGCCCGGGCCAATTCGTTAAACGACCGGCCGCGGCCGCTGCCGAGGTTGAAAATGCCCGAATGCTGACCGTGCTCCAGGAACCATAGGCACACGGCAACGACATCGTCGATATAGACGAAATCGCGCCGCTGTTCGCCGTCGCCGAAGCCATGGCTGGCGGAAAAAATCCGCACCGCACCGTGCTCCCGCAACTGGCGATCGAGATGATAAACGAGGCTCGCCATCGGCCCTTTATGGCCCTCGCCCGGGCCATAGACGTTAAAAAAGCGCAGCCCCACCACCTGTGTTGGAATCGTCGGGAGCCGGCGCCGGACATAGTCATCGAAGAGCAGCTTGGAATACCCGTAAACGTTGAGCGGGGTCAGCGCGGCTTGCGATTCGGAAAACGCCTGACTGTGCCCATACACGGCCGCGCTCGAAGCGTAAATCATCCGCACTCCATGTTCCAGGCAGTACTCGAGCAACTCCTTGGAATAATGATAGTTGTTGCGCATCATGTAGCGCCCGTCCCAGGTGGTGGTTACGGTGCAGGCGCCGCAATGGAATACGATTTCGGGAGAAACACTAGGCTTGCGATTGCGTCGCAACTCGGCGATGAAATCATCCTTGTCCCAATAATCCCAAATCCGACAGCGGGCTAGGTTATTGAACTTCTCTCCGCGTTCGAGGTTATCGACCACCACGATGTCGTCGTGGCCTTTGGCATTCAGCCCTTTAATGAGTTGACTACCGATAAAACCGGCGCCGCCGGTGACCAGGATCAAAGCGGCTCGGCCGCGCGCACGCGGGCCAACTCCGAGAGGATCCTCGAGGTCGAACACCCTTCTTGGTAGCGCAGGGTCACCACCTGCCCGCCCGTGGCGATGACGCAGTCATGCCCGGCGATCTCGGTGACGGCATAGTCACCGCCCTTGACCAACACGTCGGGCAAAACGCGGCAGATTAATCGCCTCGGGGTGTCTTCCGAGAACGGCACCACCCAATCCACCGGCTTCAGCGCCGCGAGGACCGCGATGCGCTGCGCGAGCGGATTAACCGGCCGATCGGCGCCTTTGAGGCGGGCCACCGAGGCATCATCGTTTACCGCGACGACCAAGCGGGATCCCAATTTTCGTGCCTCATCGAGATAGCGCACGTGACCCGCGTGCAAGACATCGAAGCAACCGTTGGTCATGACGATGCGCTCGCCACGCGCGCGGGCGAGCGCGATGCGCTGGATTAAGGCCTCTTCGGTCACAACGGCGGCGTCCGTAGCGCCGGCCCCGTTCCAAGACGCCTCGATCTCCGCTGCCGTGACCGCGGCCGCGCCGAGCTTCGCCACTACCAAGCCGGCGGCCACGTTCGCCAGCGCAGTCGCGCGTTGCAGGTCGAACCGCGCGGCAAGGCTTGTTGCCAAGACGGCAACTACGGTGTCCCCGGCGCCGGTGACATCGTACACGTCACGCGCTTTGGCCTCCAAATGGCAGCACGCTTCGCCGTGGCGCGGAACGAGCGTCATACCGTGCTCCCCGCGCGTAATCAACAAGGCTTCGAGATCCATGGCGGAGCAGAGGTTGTGCGCCTTGGCGATGATCTCATCTTCGCTCGCGCAGGTACCGACGACGGCGCAGAATTCCTTCAGGTTCGGGGTCACGATGGTGGCGCCAGTGTAGCGGGTAAAATCACGGCCCTTCGGGTCGACCACGACCGGCTTTCCGGCGTCACGGGCGAGCTTTATTAGAATATGCGCATCCGTTAACGCCCCTTTGGCGTAATCTGACAATACCACGATATCCGCGGCGGGAAGGTGATGACAAAAATCATGTGTAGGTCCATCGTGCTTCGGTATGGCTGACGGATCCTCAAAATCGAGCCGTAGCAATTGCTGATGCTGGCTCAGTACGCGGAGTTTGGTGACCGTGGTGAATCCTTCCACACGGGTCAGGGCACAAATGACGCGGTGCTTTTGGAGCTGTTCCAAGACCCGCTGCGCGGCTTCGTCGACGCCGGTGATCCCGATGAGCGTGACCCGGGCTCCAAGACTCGCCACATTCACGGCGACGTTAGCGGCCCCGCCGGGACGATCCTCGCGCTCAGTTATGCGCACGACCGGCACCGGCGCCTCGGGCGACACACGCGTGGTTGCCCCCGACCAGTAACGATCGAGAATGACATCGCCAACCACCAATACCGAGGCGGTATGGAAGGAGAGGGATACCATCGCTATCGGCTTGTCGTCGCTAAGGAGATCTAACGGCGCGAATGGACTGCGGGAATAGTACCATACAGTTTGACGGCGGTCGGCTCATTGAGCATACCGAAGTCTGATCGTAGCCGACTTGCAGCGGCCACGAGATGCTCTTAGAGTGGTACTGACCTAGCCGAATCGCCGGCCCTTAACTTAAAGCCATGCTTCGCACCTACCTCCGCGCGACGTCCATCAACCTTATCCTTTCGCTCACGGCGCTCGCTGAAATCCCGCAACCCTTCTCCGTCTCCTATTCGTTGCACACGAACGGTTTAAAAGTGGGCGAGTCCGTGCGTGCGCTCGAGAAAGACAAGAATGGGCGGTATGTTTTTCGTTCCGAAAGCCGCTCCAGCGGGATCCTTACGCTCTTTCTTAACGATCATGTCATCGAAAAGAGTACCTGGTCACTCTCCGGAGAAGACATCCATCCGTTACGCTACATCTATCGTCAAAGCGGCAGCAAAAACAGCGTCCAAACCGTACGTTTCGACTGGCGCGCCAAGACGATTGATAACCGCGAGGATAACAAGACTTGGCGCTTACGCTTGACGCCGAACCTATTCGACAAATTGGTATACCAGATCGCCATCATGCGCGATCTCGCCGCCGGAAAGCGGTCCTTCGCCTATCAAATTGTCGATGGCGGCGAGATCAAAGATTACCGTTTTGCGTATCTCGGCGAGGAAGTGGTGGACACGCCGCTTGGAAAGATACGCGCCGTCAGACTCGAACGCCGGAAAGAAAAAAATAACAGTAAACGTTCGACAACGTTCTGGTGCGCGATTCGGTGGCGGTATTTGCCCGTGCGCGTGGAAACCATCTCAAAAAACGGTAGGCGCATCACGGCGCTTATCGAACGGGGTAGCGGTATTCCCGAAAACCCCCGGCGCGACGAATCAATAACGCGCTGAGCGTGCACGCTCGTGAAGCGGTGGCGGCCCGCTGCTCCGTGGTTACGACCGGCCCTTCCGTACGTATTGAATCAGTTGCTCCGCCGGAATGTAGCCCCCCAACTCCTGCCCGTCTTCGCTGATGAGGGCGGGCGTACCCCTCACCCCCATGCGCGTTCCGAGCTCGTAATGAGTCCCAACAGGATTATCGCAAGTCGCCGCTGGCACCGGCTTGCCGGCTTTGGCCTCGGTCAGGGCCGCGTTTCTGTCCGCAGCACACCAGACCGATTCCGATTTCTTGAAGGAATCCGAACCTACGCCCGCGCGAGGAAATGCGAGATACCGGATCGCGATACCCGCCGCGTTCAAAGTCCCCACTTCCTGGTGGAATTTACGGCAGTAACCACAATCGACATCGGTATAAACGTACAACACGTGCTGGGTGTCCGGCGGCGCGAACTCAATCATGGTATTGGGTGGGACTGCCTTTAAGCCTGTAATCCGCGCCTGGGCCCGCCGCTCGTCGCTGATATTCCTTTTGTCCTTGAGATCAATCAGATCGCCTTTTAATAGGAAGCGTCCGTTATCGGAAACATAGAGTACCTCTCCTCCGAGCACGACTTCGTGCATCCCCTTGAGCGGAGCCGGGCGTATCGACGCTATCTCGATCCCTGGTAAGGCTTCGCCAAGAACAGACCTAAGCCTTTGTTCCACCGAGGTATCCGCTAAGACGGCGGCATGTGCGGCGACGGACACGGCTACCGCTACGATGGCAATTAGTATATGCATCTCATATTCCTCGTTTATGTTCCCCCAGACGGGGTACTCCCTTCTGACCCGATGTTATTTAAGTATGTTCCTATCACGCCCGACACATTCAGCCGGTACGGAAGGCGTGAACGCTTCTAAAAGGACCCGTGAAACAGCCGATATACACCCGCAAAGAGCCAGGACGCCCTACGGACGATGACACCGGAAGCCCAAACCCAAAGTTGCGAGATAACGCTGAGTAAATACCGGCTCCTACGAGAGATTGGCCGTGGCAACATGGGCAGCGTCTATCTTGGCCGGGATCTATTCATCGACCGTTTTATCGCCGTGAAAGTTGCCCATCAAGAGCGCTTAACTTGTCCGGAAACCAGCCAGGTTTTTCAGCAACTTTTTTTTAACGAGGCCAGAACCGCCGGGATGCTGATGCACCCGAATATTACCGCAATCTTCGATGCCGGCATAGAAGGCTATACTCATTACATCGTGATGGAATACGTTCCCGGCGGCCACACCCTGGCCGATTTCTGCAACGTTCACAAACTCCTTTCGCTCGATGAGCTGGTCCGCATTTTCTACCGCTGCGCCCTGGCGCTCGATTATGCCCACAAGAAGGGGGTGGTACACCGGGATATTAAGCCCAAGAACATCCTTCTGACCCCCGAACACGACGTAAAAATCTCGGACTTCGGCATTGCGGTGCCCGCCGAAGGCGTCGATCCCGCCACACTCGATCTCGCCGGCTCCCCGCTCTACATGTCTCCCGAGCAGGTCAAACACGAGCCGCTCACCGGGCAGAGCGATCTGTTTTCGCTTGGCGTGGTGATGTACCGCGCTTTGACCGGTAAACACCCGTTCATGGCCGATAAGATCGCCGCGATCAATCTCATGACCTTGAACGCGGAGCCGACCCCGCTGCGGCAAGTCCGATCAGACCTCCCAGAGATTATGGAACGCATCGTTAGACGCGCCATGGCCAAGGACCCCGCGCGGCGCTATAAGACCGGCATCGACATCGCGGGTGATCTTACTTTGGTGTTAGACCAAGTCCAGTTCGCATCCTGACGCGCTATTTACTTCTGCTAACCGCGCGGATGGTGCGCCGCGTGCAGTTCCTTGAGCCGGCTTCGCGCCACGTGGGTATAGATTTGTGTCGTCGCGATGTCGCTATGGCCGAGGAGAAGTTGCACGACGCGAAGATCCGCACCGTGATTCAAGAGGTGAGTCGCGAACGCATGCCGCAAGGTGTGCGGAGAAATAGGCCTGTGAATTCCAGCCTGCCATGCATACCGCTTAACCATTTTCCAGAAAGCCTGCCGCGTGATGCCTTGGCCGCGCTTTTTTATGAACAGGCGTTCCGCCCCCCGGCCTGTTAACAATTCCGGGCGAGCGAAATCGAGATACTGCGTGAGGATCCTCGATGCGGTATCACCCATCGGCACCAGCCGTTCTTTGTTCCCCTTGCCCGTCACGCGCAACACACCTTGCCGTAGATTGATCTGGCTGCAGGTGAGCGTGACCAGCTCCGACACCCGCAAACCCGTTGCGTAGATAAGCTCAAGCATCGCTTGGTCGCGCATGCCGATGGGCTTGTCGCCATCGGGCGCCCGCAGCAGGGCATCCACCTCCGCTTCCGACAAGGTTCCGGGCAGCGACCGCGCTAATCGCGGTCCTTGCACTCGATCCGTGGGATCCTCCTTCACCGAGCCTAATCGTGATAGGTGCTGATAGAAGGCCCGCAAACTCGATAACCGGCGCGCCGTGGTCCTTGCCGATACGCCACTGCCGAGATATCGCAACAGATCGCCGCGATCCACACAGTGAAGGTCGCCCGCTTCCCTTCTTAACCAGCGGCTAAAGGCGGTGAGATCCGAACGATAGGCACTAAGCGTATGATTGGCCAGCCCGCGTTCCATCCAGAGGCAATCGAGAAAACGCTCGATGACCGCCACATCGGCCGCTTCGCGGGCGGTTTCAATACCTGGCGTCGGTTTCATGGGTGAGGAGCCAGCGCTTGCTTTCAAGCGATCGATCGGCGCCGGTATAGCCGCCGAGACCCACGGAGGACACCACGCGGTGGCAAGGGATCACAATTGGCCTAGGCTCGCTCTATTGGCGCTTTATCTTTTCCTTGATTCTGGCGGCCTTACCGCTCAGTTTACGCGTGTAATATAGCTTGGCCCGGCGCACGTCGCCGCGGCGTTTAACGACGATCTCTTGGAGCAGAGGGCTATACAGGGGGAACACGCGTTCCACCCCTTCGCCGTGCGATATCTTGCGTACCGTAAGTGACGAGTTAAAACCGCGATTGCGCCTCGCGATCACGACCCCTTCGAACGCTTGCAGGCGCTGCCTGTCGCCCTCTTTGATCTTCACTTGGACAACGACCGTGTCCCCCGGACGAAAATCGGGCACCTTGCGGTCCATGGCCGCGGATTCTAACTGGCTGACTATCTGATTCATGAGCGAACTCCCTACCGATTCACCTTGTTGCTATCTTAGCATGCTGGCACCTTGCGTTTACGACCCTTTGAAATTGGCGCCGCTACCACCCGTTTCGGCGACCCGTTCGGTGACAAATTCATCCAGCAATTCTTGCTCTTCGAACCGCAACGTCCTATTTTTGAGCAAATCCGGACGCCGTAACCAGGTTCGTCCCAAGGCCTGTTTTAAGCGCCAGCGGCGGATCGCCTCGTGGTTGCCGCTGAGCAATACCGGCGGCACCGCCCTGTTATCGATGTTTTCAGGCCTGGTGTAGTGGGGATAATCCAAGAGACCGGTGTAAAACGAGTCCTCGCGGGCCGAGTCTTGGTGACCCAGGGCTCCCGGTAACAGCCGCACCAGCGCGTCGATTAACACCATGGCCGCCAGCTCGCCCCCGCTGATGACATAATCTCCAATCGAGCATTCCTCGTCGACTTCCGCCTCGATCAAGCGTTCGTCCATACCCTCGTAGCGGCCCGCCACGAGCACCAACTTGCCGCGCGCGACCAATTCTGCCAGGTAGGTCTGTTCCAAGCGCCGCCCTTGCGGGGTCATGGCGACCACCCAAGCCTCGTCCCCAAGCCACGCCGCGGCGGCGTGAATCGCGTCCCGCAGCGGCTCATACATCATCACCATGCCCGGCCCGCCGCCATAGGGGCGATCATCGACGCTGCGGTGCTTGTCGCGGGTGAACTCCCTAGGATCCCAGAGACGCAGTTGGACCAGACCCCGCTCGACCGCTCGACCGCTGATCCCATATCCCGTAAGCGCATGGAGCATCTCGGGAAATAGCGTCACGACCCCAAGGTGTAGCATTCAAATATATTTCCCCGCAGTCTTGCCCCCGGGGGCTTAGCGATGGGTTTTGTATTTTGATTACTCGGGGTCCCAATCGATCTCGATCCGGGAATGTTCCAAATCGACGCGCTGCACGTAGATACCGAGTACATAGGGTATCAGGTGCTCGCGGCGTCCTTTAACCACAAGTACATCGTTGGCGCCGGTCGCGATGACATCCACGACCCGACCGAGGGGCGCCCCATCCTCCGCGACCGCGTCGAGGCCGATGAGATCGTGCCAATAATGCTCCCCAAGAGGCAGTACCGGAAACTGGCTGCGGCGCACCGC
>JALZJW010000043.1 GCA_030859565.1 Pseudomonadota bacterium | reverse complement strand
TCCTCGATCCCCACCGAGATGCGGATTAAGCCTTCGCCGATCCCCGCCTGGATACGCTCTTCGGGTGTCAAGCGGCTGTGGGTGGTGGTCGCCGGGTGCGTGATCGTGCTCTTGGTATCGCCGAGGTTGGCCGTAATGGAAAACACGCGTGTCGTGTCGATCAATCGCCAGGCCGCCTCGCGGCCGCCTCGCACTACAAACGAAACGATTCCGCCGAACCCGCTCTGCTGGCGGCGCGCGAGATCATGCTGCGGGTGGGATGGCAGGCCTGGATAATAGACGCGCTCGACCGCAGGATGCCGCTCCAAGGCTTCGGCCAACCGCAGGGCGTTATCGCTATGGGCGCGCATGCGGATGCTCAAGGTCTCTAAGCCTTTCAGGAACACCCAGGCATTGAACGGACTCATCGTCGGCCCGCAGGTGCGAAGGAAATTGAAGATGGCCTCCCCCACCAGGACTTCCGGACCGATGACCGCACCGCCGATGCAGCGGCCCTGGCCGTCGATGTACTTAGTCGCCGAATGAATCACGAGATCCGCCCCCAGCTCGAAGGGCCGCTGTAAGGCCGGGGTGCAGAAGCAGTTATCGACAATCAAGAGTAACCCCTTCTCGTGCGCGAGCACGGCCAGACGGGCGAGATCGGCGATCTCGGTCAGCGGGTTCGAGGGCGTCTCCAAGAACAGGAATCGGGTCTCGGATCGTATTGCGGCCTGCCACGCGGCATAGTCCGTGAGCGGCACGAAGCTCGTCATGACCCCGAACTTGGCCAGGATATTATTGAATAGTCCGACCGTGGTACCGAAGATGCTGTGCGAGGAGACGATGTGATCGCCCGTCTTGAGCAGCGCCATACAGGTTGCGAGGATCGCACTCATCCCCGACGAGGTGGCGATACAGCGTTCCCCGCCTTCGAGGGCCGCCAGGCGCCTTTCGAATACCCGGACGGTCGGATTCGTAAACCTGGAATAGATATTCCCGCATTCCTGTCCGGCGAAACGGGCCGCGGCTTGGGCCGCGTTATCGAATACAAAGCTGGAGCTGGCGATGATGGGCTCGCTTTGCTCCCCTTCGGAGGTGCGGACCTGTCCGCCCCTGACGGCCCGCGTATCGAATCCCCAATTGTCGCAATCCGAGGTCATGCCTTCCCCAGAGTAAAATATATTCCGAAAACGGCCACAATTTACGCTTCGTCATTCCGGGCAAGGGAGCAGCGCGACCGCGACCCGGAATCCATACGTCCTAGCCAACGCCACGTGGATTCCAGCTTGCGCTGGAATGACGGCAACATAGGGCTTTTGTCCCCGGTTAAACATCAGCATACGTCTGTAGCTACCGTAAATTATGACCGTTGACGGTTATCGTTCGCCTGGCGGGCATGTCCCCCCACAGACGCCCAGAGGGGAGAGTTGCACTACCCCTTTTTGGAAACCCCAATGCTAAAGCGCCCGCCGTAACCGGCGGGTATTACACAACAAAAACCCGCGATAGCTTACGCTAAAGCGGGTTGGATCGCTTTAGCCAAATTTATAAAGCGCCTGCAAGCTGACATCAAATCGGCGCAATGGTTAGCCTAGGAGATCAACCTCCCGGTGTCAACCGGCGACGGCGTTTTGCTCCGGGCCTATCGGGTATACCGTTCCCTGGTGCGGGCCAAGGTATACCGCGAATGGGCATAATTTTCCTAAACATGGATGACCCCCATATCACCGATTAGGGGTCGGGAAGGGCTCGCGCCCTCCCCGCCCTCCGAACCATGCCTATTTGGTTGAAACAAATCAGCCGCTGGCCGTCGCGCTCGGGTGCTCCCAAGAACCGGCGTACAGATTTTCGTATGGAACTCCAGCAGCGTCTTCGGGAAGTTCGGGAGAGAGTTGAAGCTCGGCAAGCTGCGCACATCCTCGAAATGAGTCGATGCGCAGGATCGTCCGAGGGCGTGTGAGTTTATTGGAGTGTTCAACATTCAAGTCGTGAGTATCTAAGGGGGCCCACGAGCCCATTATTCTCCGGTGTTGGCGAGCGCCTCCTCAAGGCGCGCCCAGCCGGCCTCCGCGCCGGGCAGGCCGAAGCGCAGACTGGCCGGTTCCGTAAACAGGCGGGTCAGAATCCCTTGCCGCGCCAGCCTCTCGTGGATGGCGGCCGCGTGAGGGATCGGCGCCCACTGGAAAAGCGCGCAGCCTCCGCCCGGGGCCAGGCCATGCTGGCGCAATAGCGCGGCGAGCCGCTCGGCCTGCTTGAGAAGCTGCGTTCGGGCGGCCTCCTGCCAGGCGCGATCCGCCAAGGCCCGTTCCGTGACCCAACGAGACGGCGCGGCCACGGTCCAGGGGCCAAGATGTTCGCCAAGCCGATGCAGCCAGGACGATTCGGCCAGCACGAAACCCACGCGCGCGCCGGCCAGGCCGAAGAACTTACCGAGCGAGCGCAAAACGATGAGTCCGGGCCGGGTACTGTAAGGAGCTAGGCTTTTCGCCGGGGTAGGATCGATAAAGGCTTCGTCTACCACCAGCCAGCCGTCGCGGGCGGCAAGGCGCGCGTGCCAGTCCAGCAACGTTTCCGGCGTGAAGCAATCGCCCGTGGGATTATTGGGGTTGATGACCACCAGCACATCTACATACCTTGCGGCATTGCCGAGATCAGTCACTGGTACCGCGGCGACCACGCGGCCGGCGCGCCGCCAGGCGTATGCGTGCTCCGCATAGCCCGGGGAAATGATGCCCACTCGGCAAGGCCCGCGCAGCGGCGGCAGCGCTTGAATCGCCGCTTGCGACCCGGCGACCGCGAGCAGAGCGTCCGTGCCATAGTACGCGCGTGCCGCCGTTTCGAGGCCGTCCTCGTCTTCGGGCAAGCGCGACCACGCCGACGGCGGCGGCGGAGGCACCGGAAAGCCCTCGGGATTGATGCCTGTGGACAGATCCAGCCAATCTTCGATAGGTATGCCGTAGCGTGCCGCGGCCTCGCGCAGTCTTCCGCCGTGCTTAAGCATGCAAGGCTCCCGCGAGGCCGAACACGGCGAGCCACAACCACACGCCACCGCGAACGAGCCCGAGCGCCCGCTCGATGTCGTCTACGGCGGGCGGCTGCCCCGCGCCGAGCACCGGGCGAGCCTGCCACTCGCCCGCATACCGGGCGGGCCCGCCAATGATTACCCCGAGTGCCCCCGCCCCCGCGGCCATCACCGGCCCGGCGTTGGGGCTAGCCCAGCCGCGGGCTTGGGTGCGCCAGCACCGGAGGGCTTGCCCGGAGTTCCCGAGCACCGCATAGGTCAGCGCCGTAAGCCTCGCCGGTACATAGTTCAGCGCGTCGTCGAGCCGCGCCGCTGCCCAGCCAAAGTCGAAATAGCGGCCGTTGCGGTAGCCCCACATGGCGTCCAGCGTGTTAGCCAGGCGATAGAGGAGCGCGCCGGGCGCGCCCCCGAGCGCGAACCAGAAAAGCGCGCCGAAGACGGCGTCGTTGCCGTTCTCGAGCACCGACTCGGTGGCCGCGCAGGTGACGTCGAGCGCCGCTGAATCGCGGCTCACCATAAGACTGGTACGGCGGCGCGCCTCGGGCTCATCGCCCCTCCGCAGCGCCGCGGCCACCGGCCACGCATGATCGTGCAGGCTCCGGTGACCCAGCGCGAAATAGAGCACGGCTACACTGAAGACCAGCCCGGCGCTCGGCGGCGCGGCCAAGGCCGCCGCGGCCGCGGTTAAGGGTACAACGAGCGACACGGTCGCGCACAGACCCCTTACCCGGCGAGCATGGGGAGCGACGTCCGTGCCGCCGTAGCCCCAGCGTTCGCAGAGGGCGGCCAGCCGGCCAAACGCCACCAGTGGATGAAACCGTCGCGGTTCGCCGAGCGTCCAATCAAGCGCCAGCGCCGCGGCGGTCACTAGAAGGGTCGTCATGCGTGGGCCTATGTCCGCTGCTGCATGATGGCGTGCAACTGGCGCATCCCGTACATCTCAGTCCGACGGGAAGACGCTTAAATCCCGATCTCAATCCAAGTGGGCGGAGCCGGTTGCGCTCGATCTCTCCCGCGGCGCGTTGGTGATTCCCTCCGTCATAGCGAGCCTCACGAGGTCGGCGACGCTCGGGGCGCCGAGCTTCTGTTTTATGCGCAGGGAATAGTTGGACACCGACTTCGGCGATAAGGACAAGGACCCCGCGATCTGGGCGCACGCCTTGCCCTCGGCGAGCATGCGGAAGATCTCGAACTCGCGTGCCGTCAGCGCGGTGAGCGCGCTCTTCTGCGTGTCGAGGCTGCAGAGCGCGATGGCCTGCGCTATGTCCTGGCTCAGATAGCACTCCCCTTGACCGGCGCGCCGGACGGCCTCGACTAGATCGCGCGGCGCGCTCGTCTTGGTCACGAAGGCGGCGGCACCCGCCTTGAGGGCGCGGGTCGCGATCATGGGGTCGTCATGCATCGTGAAAACGACCACTGCGGACTCGGCAAAGCGGGCGCGGATGCGCCGAATGGCCTCGAGTCCCCCCATGCCCCGCATGGCCAGATCCACGATCACGACGCGCGGCGGGTGTTGGCGGGTGTTTGAGGCAGGAGGCGTAGGCTTCTTCTCCCGAGGCTGCTTCGCCCGCGATCTCGAAGCCCGCCTGCTGCAACAGCAGGCGGCAGCCTTGCCGCACGATGGCATGGTCATCGACCAACAGGATCGTGATCGCGGGTCTCATTTCATTGCGCGGTTAGTCCGGGGCGGTGGATCCCGTTCTGCGCTGGACGGAAGCTCCGGGAACTGATGATAATCCACCGATGAATGAATGAGAAAGTCCCCTTTCCACGGGCTCGGGCCGCATCGTAGCATGGCTTGGTGTCGCGGGGGTAGGACCCTTTGACACTCTCATGACCTTAGGTTCAGGGACGAACCGCTCTTTCCCACACGCTAACTGTCTCAGCGGTACGAAGCGCCAGGAGAACAAGTCACAATGTCTCGAACAATCACAGCCAAAAATCTTGCCACTATCGTGACCGCCGCGGCTCTATCCGTGACGGCGTCAACAGCGTCTTCGAATGACGAGATCATCCGCTTGTCGCAAAGCGATGAGAATTGGGTGATGCAATGCAAGGACAATGCGTGCGCGCGCTACAGTAAAATGACGGATATAGACGCGGACAATGTCGAGCGGCTCCGGCCCGCATGGAGCTTTTCGACTGGCGTGTTGCACGGTCACGAGGGCGGACCGCTCGTCGTGAACGGCATCATGTATATCCACACGCCATTCCCCAATAATACTTTTGCTTTCAATCTCGAGAGACCGGGCGAGATCCTATGGGAGCACAAGCCCAAGCAAGACCCGGCGGCGCGTGCGGTGGCCTGCTGCGACGTCGTCAACCACGGTCTGGCCTACGCCGACGGCAAGATCTTCAAGACCCTATTGGACGGCCACATCGTGGCGCTGGACGCCAAGACGGGGAAAGAGATCTGGAAGATGGAGAACTCCGATATCAAGGTCGGCTCGACGCTTACCATTGCACCCTTCGTCGTGAAGGATAAGGTTCTGGTTGGATCGTCAGGCGCTGAGCTCGGGGTGCGCGGGTATGTCACCGCCTACGACATCGGCACCGGCGAGATGAAATGGCGCTGGTACGCCACCGGCCCCGATGAGGAGATGGGCCTGGCCCCAGACTTCAACGGCAAGAACCCGCATTACGGCCAGAAAGGATTGGGCCTTAAGACCTGGGAAGGCGACGCTTGGAAGATCGGCGGTGGCACCAACTGGGGCTGGTATGCCTACGACCCCAAGCTCAACCTGTTCTATTACGGCTCTGGCAACCCGTCCCCTTGGAACGAGACCATGCGCCCCGGCGACAACAAATGGACCATGACCATCTTTGGGCGCGACGCGGATACCGGGCTCGCCAAGTTCGGTTATCAAAAGACACCCCATGACGAGTGGGACTACGCCGGCGTCAATGTCATGATGCTCTCCGATCAGGAGGTGAATGGTAAGACCACCCCGCTTCTCACCCATCCGGATCGCAATGGGATCATTTACACCCTAAACCGCGAGACCGGGGACCTGGTATCGGCGAATAAGATGGACGATACGGTCAACTGGGCCAAGAAGGTTGACCTCAAGACCGGCCTCCCGATCCGGGACCCGGAATACTCAACGCGCATGGACCACCGGGCCAAGAACATCTGCCCCTCCGCGATGGGGTATCACAATCAGGGGCTTGATTCCTATGATCCCGAGAAGCAATTGTTTTTTTTAGGCATCAACCACATCTGCATGGATTGGGAGCCCTTTATGCTTCCCTACCGCGCGGGCCAGTTCTTCGTTGGGGCGACACTCTGGATGTACCCGGGTCCCAAGGGCGGCTCGAAGGGGGATCTCGGCCAGATCAAGGCATACAACGCCGTGACCGGCGAGTTCGCGTGGGAGGAGATGGAGCCTTTCTCCGTGTGGGGAGGCACCCTAGCGACCAAAGGAGATATAGTTTTCTATGGGACGCTGGATGGTTTCATCAAGGCACGCGACTCCCGCAACGGCAAACTGCTCTGGCAATTTAAGCTGCCTTCGGGTGTCGTCGGCCATCCCATCACATACAAACATAACGGGATCCAGTACGTCGCTATCTACTACGGTGTTGGCGGCTGGCCAGGCGTGGGGCTGGTCTTCGACCTCAAGGATCCAACCGCCGGGCTCGGGGCAGTGGGCGCTTTCGCGAATCTGCAAAAGCACACGCAGATGGGCGGCGGGGGCGTGGTCTTCTCCCTGGATGGTGAGAGCCCGTACACCAAGATGGCGGATAGCGACGGTGCCAACCGCACGCTCGCGCGCGATTGACGCTTTGCCCTTTTAACCACGCCTTAAGCAGCACAAGGCAAACCCTGAGCGAGTCGTTCCAGAATAGGGAGGATCGGGAACGACGCCCGCATCCCCTGATGGGTATGACGATGGAAACCCTCATGAGAATGACTCGGCTCATCGGGGCCGTTATGCTTGGTGCGCTGGCGGCGGGTATCGCTGCAGCAGATCAGACACCGGCCGCTCCGAGCCCTGTGCGGATCTGCGCCGCCCGAAACGATCTGCCTTATTCGGACGACGGGAGGCACGGATTTGAAAACAAGATCGCCGAAGTCGTTGCAGCCGAAATGCGGCGGCCCTTGGAATTTGTCTGGGCAGAAAAGGATGCGATCTACTTGGTGCGCGACTACCTCGATAAACGATTATGCGATGTGGTGATGGGTCTCGACACCGGCGATCCCCGGGTCCTGACCACAAGGCCCTACTACCGCTCCGGTTATGTGTTCATTTATCGGCAGGATCGAGAGTTAAACGTGCAGGATTGGAACAGTCCGGATCTCCGCAAGCTGCACCGATTCGCCATCATCCCTGGTACGCCGGCGGAGACCTTGCTCAAGAGCATCGGGAAGTTCGAGGGAAATTTCAACTACATGCATTCGCTCGTCGATTTCAAGTCGCGCCGGAACCAGTATGTCCGATTCGATCCGGAGCGGCTCGTGCGCGAGGTGGTCGACGGCAAGGCCGACATTGCGGTCCTGTGGGGACCGCTGGCTGCAAGATATGTCAAGCAATCCACGGTGCCCCTGAAGATAGCGCTCATTCCCGACCACAACGTCCGGGCGGATGGGCAGAAGGTGGGGCACCATTACAACCAGTCCTTCGGAGTGCGCAAGGGCGATGTCACCTTGCTCCGCCAACTCGATCAAGCCCTCGAGAGCGCGGCCACTGAGATAACTGCGATCCTGGAGGCCGAGGGCATGCCGCTGTTACCGCTTAAGGCAGCCGTGAATGCGGCTAGGATCGCCCATCCAATCCGGATGGAAGATCCTTTGACTACAACAACCAGACAAGATCAATAACAAACCGCTCAAGCACGATGACGAAACCTTTCGTATCGAATTCCACTCGCGCCGCAGTGCTTTGTTTGATCACCACCGCCTCGCTACCGAGCTACGCCGTAGAGGAGTTCCGGCACACCATCACCGGCGAGTTGCTCGATCTGTCTCTGGCCAAAGGAACGGATACCGAGGCCGTCAAGCGATTCAAGGAGAGTGGAAAGAACCCCTACAACGGTGATCTGGAAGCCATCAAAAAGGGCGGGCATCTTTATCTCAGCGCCTGTTCCGGCTGCCACGGCCACAATGCGGAAGGGAAACTCGCGCCGGGTCTGGCGGATGACTACTGGACTTATCCCAAGAACGCCACCGACAAAAGACTGTTTGAGACCCTTTACGAGGGCGCACAAGGGATGATGGGTCCACAGCGTGGGAATCTTAGCATCGATGAGATGCTGCTCATCATGAGCTGGATGCGCAGCGTCTACCAGGGTGATCCGGAGAAGGCCGAATGGCTCACGCCGGAGGAGCGGAAAGACTTTAAACCCGCAACACACGACATAGCAAAATAAATAGGAGGTCCATGATGAAAGCAAAAACTTTGTTCGTTCGCCTTACCTGGCTCATCACCGCCGGCCTCACCGCCGGCCTCACCGCCGGCCTCACCGCCGGCCTCACCGCCGGCCTCACCGTCGGGCTAGCGGCTGGCGTTCAGGCCTACGACGGCACCAAGTGCCGGGCGCCTGGTGATTGCTGGGAACCGAAGCCCGGCTATCCCGAAAAGGTGGCCGGCAGCAAATACGACCCAAAACACGATCCGGAAGAGATCAACAAGCAGTCAGACTCCATCAAGGCCATGGAAGCGCGCAACGCCAAGCGCGTCGAGCATCTCAAGAAGACCGGCAAATTCGAATACGATGTGAGCAAGCTTTGAAGCGGTGAGAAGCGGGTCTGGGAAAGCCCCGGTTGAGGCCGGGGCTTTTCATTCCGGGGCCTGCATAGAGAAGCGGATGAACCCGGACAGTGTGTTGGGCGATTGGCGCGCCCGCGCCTTTCTCTTCGAGGGCGCCTTGAAAGGTGCCATCATCGGCCAAGATCACGTCATCCGGCTCATCACGGTGGCGGTGTTCGCACGCGGCCATGTGTTGCTCGAAGGCGATGTAGGGGTGGGCAAGACTACCTTGCTGCGGGCCGTGGCGCGCGGACTGGGGGGCGCCTACGAACGCCTGGAAGGCACGATCGATCTCATGCCCAGCGATTTGGTGTATTACACCTATATCAACGAACAGGGCAGGCCCTGCGTGGACCCGGGCCCCCTGGTCAAACACGGCGAGGCGCTCTCGGTCTTCTTCTTCAATGAGATCAACCGGGCCCGCCCGCAGGTACACTCGCTGCTCCTCAGGGTCATGGCGGAACGCAACGTGGCAGCCTTCAACCGGATCTATCATTTTCCACATCTGCAGGTGTTCGCGGATCGCAACCGCGTGGAAAAGGAAGAAACCTTCGAGCTCCCGGCAGCCACCCGCGATCGATTTCTGATGGAGATCGCGATGGAGCTGCCTGGGGGCGCGGAGATCCGGCGGGCGCTGATGTTTGACCCGCGCTTTCACGATGTCGAAAACCTCCTCCGCGAGGTGCAGCAGGGTGTAGTGCCTTATGATGAGCTCAACCGGTTCGCCACCGTGGTGCAGAACGAAATCCGGGCCAGCAGCGCCTTGCAGGACTATGCTCTACACCTCTGGCAGGCCACGCGTTGCCCGAAGGAGTACGCCATTACCATCGATGGCATCGACATGGATCAACTCGTGCAGGCAGGCGCCAGCCCCCGTGGCATGAGCATGCTGGTGCGCGCTGCGCGGGTAAACGCCTGGCTCAACGATCGTACAATGGTGGTGCCCGAAGACCTACAATGCATCTATTTTGAGACGGTCGGCCACCGGGTTTTTTTTAGCCCTGTCCATGAGTTCCGCCGCGGACCGCTGGTGCGCGAGCTGCTGGATAAAATCTTTCACACCGTCGCCGCACCTTAGAGCTTGTGAAAAAATCTGCTGTGCTCGGGATCTCGCGTTCCGGCGGTGCTCGGAATCCTCATGTATTTCAATATACACTCCGGTTCCTGCGACTCCGGCGGAACGCGACCTCCCGTCGCTCGCGACGATTTTTTCACAAGCTCTTAGCTCAAACAAAATTGGCGCAGCGATGGCCAGATACGCCGCGCGATTGCAAGAAAGCCGCATCCAGGAGTTTCACTACCGGCTCCCCTGGCGTTCCCAGGCCGTTCATCCCGGCTATCACAAGGGCGTGCAGTCAGGCCCGGGACAGGACTTTCGCGCCTACGAGCCGTTGTTTAGGCATCCCGATGCGCGGAGGCTCGATCTACGGGTGAGCCTCAGAGACCCTTTTGGGATGCCCCATGTGCGGGTCTTCAATCAGCGCAGCACGGCCCCTGTGTATGCCGTCGCCGATCTCTCGGGCTCGATGGGATCCCTGGGGGATAAAGGGAAGCTTCAACTGCTTGCAGAGTTTACCGCCGCGGCGGCGCTGTCAGCCTATCGTACTGGCGATCCGTTTGGCTTTATCGGCTGCGATACTGCCGTGCGGCGTGATCTCCTGCTGCCCGCTACCCATCGAGCCGGTGCCGCCTGGGACCTGGCCGATCGGCTGTCCAAGCTGCACGTGGGGGCGGCTGACGCGGAGGGTCTACGCGAGGCGAGCCGGTATGTGTCGGTGCGGCGGTCCCTGGTTTTCCTGGTGTCCGACTTTCATCTGCCGTTCGCGCTCATAGACGATGTGCTGGCCTCGTTCTCCCGGCACGCTGTGGTGCCGATCGTGGTATGGGAGTCGGCGGAATACCGGCAACTGCCGGCCTTGGGCCTCGCCCAGGCGCGGGACAGGGAGACGGGCGCGACCCGGACATTGTTGTTCCGGCCACAGGTGCACGAACGGTTCCAAGCCGCATTCGCTGAGCGTAGGCGCGATCTCACCCGTGTCTTCATAGCCCGCGGGTGTGCGCCATTTTTTCTCATCGATCGCTTCGAGGCAAACCAGTTGACGGAGTATTTCCAATAGTGATGGGCACGGGTTCGAGCAATGAGAATCGGTGCACGTGACCTGGGCTGGCGGGCCACTTCGTCGATAGCTTGTATTTTTACAGTGTGTTTCCCCTCGCTTGCCCCCGCTGCCCAATCTCCCATCGAGCGCTTCGATTTCCTCACCCCAAGGCCGTTCGGATACCTCATCGGGGATGTCATTCGGCACGAGATCCAACTGGACGTGAAGAAACCCTATGCATTGCAGAAAGGCTCGATGCCGACCGCCGGAAACCTCAATTACTGGCTGGAACTCCGCAAGGTAGCAGTGGAGGAAACAGAGCAACAGGCCGCCAATCGCTACCGGATCCTGATCACCTATCAGACCTTCTATGCCCCTGTCGGGGTGAAAGCGCTTTCCATCCCTGCCTTCCGGCTCGTTCTGAGCGGCCCTGATCACCTCGATGTGCCGATACCCGCCTGGGAGTTTACGATGTCGCCTTTGCGAGAGGTTGCGGTCCGCACCGAAGGCGGCCGGGAATACCTGCGCCCCGACGCCAGACCGCGACCGATAGACGCGCGCGGCCATGGGATCCGGTTGATCCTGTTTGCGGCTGCTGCAGCCGCGACCCTGCTCTACACCCTTTGGCGCTACGGGCAGTGGCCGGGCCGGCGGCGCAAACCCTTTGCCCGTGCGAGCCGAGAGCTTCGGCGCTTGCGTCGGGGGGCTATGGACCTCAGCGTGTACAAGCAAGCTTTACAGGCGATCCACCGAGCCTTCAACGAGACCGTCGGCGCCCCGATGTTCCCAGGAAGCCTACAACAATTCATACAACAACGCCCTGCCTTTCTTCCGCTGATGGAGGAGATCGAAGCGTTCTTTGAACGTTCCCGGTATCTCTTTTTCGCTGAAGGCCTCAGCGAGGGGATGGAGAGTGATGCTTGGCGGGCCTTGGAACGATTGTGCCGGCGCTGTCACGAATGCGAGCAGGCCAGCCGGTGAACCTGGCGGTGGCCCATCCTTGGGTGCTCACGCTCTTGCCTCTCGCGTTCCTGCCGTTCTGTTCCTCTTCATTCCGGAGCCAGCCCTATCCTTGGGTGGAAGTGATCCCCCGGGATGTGATCTCTACCGCCATCGACCGCACGCTTCGAGTGATCGCCGCGCTGGCTATCGCCTCGCTGATCCTGGGGATCGCGGGTCTTCACCGGGTCGAACAGACGGTGCAGCGGATCGGCCGGGGTGCGCACACGGTGCTGCTCTTGGACCGCAGCTCCAGCATGGATCATAGCTTTGCTGGCCATCCTCCCAGCGGCGAAGAGGAATCCAAGGCCCAGGCCGCGCGCCGTCTGCTGCTGGAGTTCGTCCGAAGACGCGAGAACGACCTGATTGGGGTGGCCTCCTTCAGCACCTCGGCGATGTTCGTGCTGCCGCTCTCGGAGCACCGCGAGGCCATCGAGGCGGCGATCCGGGCCATGGATACGCCGGGGCTTGGCCTTACCAATATTGCCAAGGGGCTCGCCATGGCGCTGTCCTTTTTTCAGGGCAGGCCTTATACCGGATCCCGAGTGATTGTCCTGGTTTCGGACGGCGCCACCGAGGTCGACCATCGCAACCAGGCGAATCTTCGCAAGTGGTTCAAGGAGCTCGGCGTGGGCCTGTATTGGATATACTTGCGCACGGCCAATAGCCCCGGGATTTTCGAGGCGCGCCGGGGCCCGCCCGGCGATACGGCGGACGGCTTGCCGGAACGTCATCTCCATGTGTTTCTCAGCAGCCTTGAGACGCCTTACTCTCCCTACGAAGCGGAAAATCCTCAGGCTTTGGAGCGCGCCATCGCGGACCTCGACGCTCTCGAGAACCTGCCTTTGCACTACTCCGAGCACATCCCCCGAGGAGAGCTCTCGGGATGGTGTTACGGGCTTGCGTTCTGCGCGATTACGGCGCTCTTGGGCGCCAAGCTCGCGGAGGTCTGCGCATGGCGATGAGGCGGTATCGGATCGGCCGGGCCAGCTTGCTGACCCTGCTGCTCGGTCTAAGCCTAGGGATGCTCATCGAGAGCATGGCCCTGGCCCGCGCCGGCGCCCACAATCGAACCATCGAGCGGCTCCTGGCAGGCGAGGACATCCCCGTTACCGGGGATGCGCCGCCCGAAGTCATGTTTGCGCGGGTTCACTGGCTCATGCAGAAGAACCGCGGCGATGAGGCGATAGAGTTCTTCAACCGCGTGGAAGGAAAAGGGGATCTCGAATTTCGCGCGCGATTGCGTTACAACCTTGGCAATCTCTATGTGCCCCATACCTCCCGATTCGGTTTGCCTGGCGAGGACCCCGGCGATATTAGAGGCTATGACCCCCGCAACGCCCCGTTCGGCAGCGAAACCGCGGTCGGGAACGAGCATCTCTCGTCGGTGCGCGAAAGCTATCTCAAGG
This sequence comes from Pseudomonadota bacterium, assembly GCA_030859565.1. Classification (NCBI taxonomy): domain Bacteria; kingdom Pseudomonadati; phylum Pseudomonadota; species Pseudomonadota bacterium. The sequence continues at coordinate 13,642 of JALZJW010000043.1, read as the reverse complement.
GACTCGGTGCCCAGACGGGCCTTGTCTATCAGCACCTCCAGAGCGCGAGCGCTCTGCGTGCCGCGCTCCAGGCCAACACGTTCGCTGAACCCATTCTGGTCGCGGCTGATGTCCGTTGGATCCCCGCGCTAGTCGCGCTGCTTATCCTGGTATTCCTGTATGGCATGTTACCGCGGATGACGCGATGGCTCTGAGATGGACACCTACCGACAAGAGGTCACGCACAATGAATAAAACAATAAGGTATTTGGGTATAGCGTCCATCCGCTGCCCGACAGGGCGCGGCACGACCCGCCCCCGGCCCATAGCGTACTGGAACTATCTGCGACGGGAAGTTTTCCCATACCGGTGGGATATGTACCCGGATCGCATGTGGAGTTATCACACGCGAATTGCTGGTGACGGACTCTATCGAAAAGGGGCTTTCGCTTGTAAATTACGCGGCACAGGGCCAGCCGCTAAAGCCGCGAACAACAATGGCCTTCTGACCATCGACACCAACAACAACGTGACCTGATGCCTCCAAGCGCCGTTTCACGGAACCCACATGCGATGCGTGCGGCCTGTCTGGCGTCGATCCTGGCCCTTGTATTGGTTTCCTCTCCCGGTATGGCGGAGGAGAGCGACGGGCAGGGCGAGGTCACGCGCAGTCCCGCCGGCGCGATCGAGCTGCCCGTGATCGATGTGATCGCGACCACGCCCTTGCCGGCGCTCGGCACGCCGATTGATAAGGTCCCGGCCAACGTACAGTCGTTGACCGCGGAAGACGTCGAGAATCAGAACCCACTCGATCTTTCCCAGATGCTGTTCGAGAACATCGGCAGCGTGAACATCAACGCGGCCCAGAACAACCCCTTCCAGAACGATCTGGAATACCGCGGCTTCCTGGCCTCGCCGCTGGTCGGCAGCGCCATCGGCTTATCGATTTATATGGATGGCGTGCGCATCAACGAAGGATTCGGCGACACGATCAACTGGGACCTGATCCCGCAAGCGGCCATCTCTAGCGTGGATCTCATCTCGGGCTCGAATCCGCTCTTCGGCTTGAACACACTGGGCGGCGCGATCGCGCTCCGCACCAAGAGCGGTTTCGCCTACCAGGGTACGGAGGTCGAGGCGAGCGGCGGCTCGTTCGGGCGCTGGGCGGTCGAGGCCGAGCACGGCGGTTACCACGGCGGCTTCGACTGGTATCTCACTTTCAACGCGCTCGATGAGGACGGCTGGCGCGACGAGTCCCCGAGCGAAATCCGGCAACTGTTCGGGAAGATCGGCTGGGAGGATGACCAAACCGATCTCGATCTCAGCTATATCTTCGCGGACAACGCCTTGACGGGCAACGGCTTCGCCCCCGAAAGCTTGCTCGCCCGTGATCGCGACGCGGTGCACAGCTTTCCCGACGATACCGACAACCATCTGAATTTCCTGAATCTCAGGGCCAGCCATGCCTTCACCGATGCCTTGCTGCTGGCGGGGAATGCCTATTACCGAGAGTACCAACGCGATACCTTGAACGGCGATGCCGAGGTCCAGTGCGTCGATGAGGACGATAGCGCGATAGCGCTGGCGCTCGGCTTATGCGAAGGATCGGCCGCGCCCTTCGGCGGCGTCGGTGAGCTCGAATTCGAAGTCGAGGGAGAGGACCGCACCACAGAGACCGACACCGACGGCTACGGGGGGACCCTGCAGTTGAGCCACCAAGCGAAGTTCTTCGGGCGCGCGAACAGCGTGACCTTCGGTTTTGCCTACGACGGGAACGAGACGGACTTCACTCAGAGCGAGGCCGAGGCGGAGTTGTTTCGCAAGGGCCTGGCCCGAGGCACGCGGCGCGTCGGTGAGCTTGAGACCGAGGTGGACGTCGCCACCCGGCAGGACAACTGGGGCGTTTATCTCACCGATACCTTCGATGTCACGGAGGCCTTGGCTCTCACCTTCTCGGGGCGCTATCAGATCACCGAGGTCGAGATCCGCGATCAGACCGGCGATCCGGAAAACGCCGATCTCAACGGCGATCACCACTTCGATCGGTTCAATCCGGCCGGGGGTGTCGCCTACTCGATCTTCGAGGATCTGAACCTCTTCGGCGGCTACAGCGAGAGTTTCCGTGCTCCCACTCCGGCAGAATTGACCTGTGCCGATCCGGAGGACCCTTGTAACCTGCCGAACGCCTTCGTGGCCGATCCGCCGCTCGATCCCGTGATCGGCAGAACCTGGGAGGCCGGCGCGCGCGGGCGCCTGCCGCTCGGCGAGGACCTGCGCTGGCGCGTGGCGTTCTATCGCACGACGCTCGAAGACGACCTCATCTTCGCCGTGACCGAAACGGGCAGCGCCGGGTTTTTCACGAATATCGACGAGACCCGCCGCCAGGGTGTGGAGCTGGGTCTGAACGGGCAGTGGGAGTCCGTGCATTGGTCCGTCAATTACGGTTTCGTGGATGCGACTTATGAATCCGCTGAAACGCTGGCGAGCGTGGTCGAGCCCGACGGCATCCAGGTGCAGGAAGGCGACCGCATCCCCGGGATCCCCGAGCACAACTTCAAGGCCGGCGTCGACTGGGCCATCCTCCCGAAGTGGTCGGTCGGCGGCACGCTCATCTACGCCTCGGACCAGTTCCTGCGCGGCGATGACAGCAACGAGCTCGATACGGTGGACGATTACGCGATCGTGAACCTGCGCACACGCTTCCATCCCTGGGAGCACATCGAGGTTTGGGCCCGCATCGACAACCTCTTCGACAGCGACTACGAGACCGGCGGGACCCGCAACTTCAACGCCTTCGCCGATCCGATCGCCGAGGAGCGTTTCCTGGCACCCGGCGCGCCGCGCGCCGGGTGGGTAGGCGTTAAGCTCAGGTTCTAGTAGGCAGTCATGTTAATTCGAAGTGATTCGTCACCCCGGCAGGGATTGCCGGGGTCCAGGATGCAGGACAGCACCTACGTCCATGTGCTCTGGATTCCGGCAATCCATGCCGGAATGACGTGCCTCTTTGAATCATCTAGACTGACTACTAGAGCGATCTGAAAGAAGGATGACAACCGTGATTCGACATCGTAAGTCCGTGGTTGTCGCGTTGGGGTTTGTGTTCAGCACGGCGGTATTGGCGGACGGTCCGAAGCCCGGGGCCTACGTGAGCAACCAGGAGGGCGGTATCACGGTCATCGATCTCGAACGCATGGAGAAGGCACGAGACATCGACGTCGGGGGGCGCGGCCCGCGCGGGATCGGGATCACCGACGACGGCAGGTATCTCATTACCGCGAACAAGGACACCGCCGATGTCTCGATCATCCTGCACGCCGCGACCCTTCCTTCGGTGTGGCACGCCTCGGCTCCGGCGCCGGCTGATGGGGGCGTTCGGTCTCGACGGCCATGAGAGTTGTCCCGGAGGGAAGTGATCCTTACAATCGGGACTCCGGTGTAAACCTCGGGCCTCTCAGGTGTCCCTCAAGATCCGACTCGTCTTGATCCTAAGCGCGGCGCTCTCGATCGGTATCGCCGTGGGCGCTGTCTTTCTGTGGCTGCACGCACGTGCGGCGATCCGTTCGGAGATGGACACCGCACTACGCTCGGCCGAACGCCTGATGTCAGCGGTGCGGTCGCAGCCAACGTTGGCGGATCTGCGCCCCAAGGCTCTGGCGGAAGCGCTGGATCAGCTCAGGCATGTACGTATCGTGACGCCGAGAGCGGGCTCGCTTGCGCCCCGGCACACGGATGTGGCCGAGGTGCCCCGATGGTTTTCCCGAATCATAGCTCCAGACCCGGCGGGCTTCGAACCGATCGAGCTCACGATGGGTGGTGAACATGAGCAGATGGTCCTGCAAGCCGATTCCAGCGACGAGATCCGCGAGGTGTGGCAGGACGTTCGTGTGCTCATGGTGATCGCCACGGCGCAGTTCCTGTGCGTCGGCGGTCTCGTCTATCTCAGCCTTGCGCGCGGTCTCCGACCGCTCGCGGATCTCCATGCGGCGTTTGAACGCTTGGAAGCAGGGAATTTCGAGACTCGAATACAGGAACGAGCGGTGGTGGAGTTCAAGCGCATCCACCAGAAGTTCAACCGGATGGCCGAGGTGTTGCGCTCGATCAGGGAGCGCGAGCGCGCACTCGCGAGCCACCTCGTCGATCTCCAGGAGGCAGAGCGACGCAGTCTCGCCCAAGAGCTACACGATGATATGGCGCCCCTTCTGTTTACCATTTCCGTTCATCTCACGACCATCCATGGCTTTCTTCAAGGCCGGCAATACACCGCTATTCCTGAAGCGCTCGGGGCCAGCGAGAAGACCGTGGCTGAGCTTCAGGAGCGCATCCGCGCGATGCTCCGGCGACTGCGGCCGCAGGGTCTCGATGAGCTGGGCCTGGATCAGGCGCTGCACGATCTGGTTGAAACCTGGGCGATCCCGGCAGCGCCGAACCGAATGGGCGATCGAGACATCCGGACTGATGGATCAACTGGACGACACGCTGCGCGTCACGATCTACCGGATCGTGCAAGAATGCCTGACGAACGTGGCCCGCCATGCCAGGGCCCGCCGTGCCTCGGTGCGCGTGACGGTCGCGCCGGCGCACCGAGCCACCGGAAAGCCAGCGGGTCCAGGTCAGGTCGTGGACATTCGGGTCGAGGATGACGGGAAAGGGATGCGGCCAGAAACCCCATTCGGCCTGGGTCTCATGGGAATTGAAGAGCGGGTCCAGGCCCTGGGCGGTGCAATGGCGCTCTCGCAACGGCACCTCGGGGGCCTCTCCGTGCGTGTCTGCGTACCGATCCATGCCAACCACTCCGATCTGGCAGTGGATGCTTCCCGCATCGCGGTGGCTTAATTGGAAGACGGCCCGCGCACGAGGCGGAAGGGGATCAAAGGAGCCTCCGCTCCGCAAATGACAAGACTTCGGTCCCACCGACGATTATGTGATCGACGACGCGGATATCAAATAGCGCAAGGGCGTCTCGGGGCACGGCGAAAAGCTCGGGATTCAGCCCGCGCTCGAGCTCGCAGTAGAAGGGGAGCACGCTGCCGATGAGCCCGGCCACCACCAAGAAGAACGCCATCGCGAGCGGCGTAGCGGTGGACCAACACCCATCATGCGCGGTACCTCATCGCTTGACTCACCCACGAGACTAAGCTAACTTGATTAGCTAAGTTAGCATGGATACATACCATGACCATTGTCAACGTGCACGAAGCCAAGACCAACCTCTCGCGTCTGCTGGAGGCCGCTGCCGCGGGCGAGGAGATCATCATTGCCAAGGCCGGAAAGCCCATTGCCAAGCTGGTCCCGATCGAGAAGCCGAAGCGCGAACCCGGACGCCTGAAAGGGCTTATCCAATGGTCCGACGCCTTCTTCGACCCATTGCCGGATGACGTTCTGGAGGTGATGGAAAATGGCTACAAGCATGATCCGTTGCGCCAGAAGTGAACCTCTTGCTGGACACCCACGTGCTGATCTGGTGGCTGGGAAGTCTCCCCATGCTCTCCGCAGATGCCCGCGATGTGGTCGCCGATCCGGAAAACGAGGCCTTCGTAAGCAGCGCGAGCGCCTTCGAGATCGCCACTAAATATCGTCTCGGTAAGTTATCCGTGGCCGCAGCGTTTGTCGAAGGACTGGATGAACACCTCCGCCGCGGAGGTTTCAAGCCCGTGACGATCTCCCTGCCCCATGCGCTCGCGGCGGGCCGCTTACCCGGACCGCACAAAGATCCCTTCGACCGCATGCTGATCGCGCAGGCACGGCTTGAAGGCTTCACAGTGGTGACCTCCGACCCCATCTTTCAACGCTATCGCGTACCTGTGGTGTGGTAGCGGCTCGCGACAAAGCTAGAGTCCAGTTACTCTTTTGAAGGATCCGGATCCCTGCTTTTCGCAGGAATGACAGAAAGCAAAAGTCTCGATGTATTTGGGTTGTGCACGAATATCCACGAAGTGCAGGCTGCCGAACAGGCCATCGGCCTCGCCGTTCGGCCCGGCGGTGAAGTACATATAGTTCGCACGCCCGAGGCTCTCGCCGTTGCCGAAGGCGAGGCCTCAGAGGCCATTGATCTGGATGGCCTGCCGATCGCGGCCCCGGAGATAGCCCTTTTTCCGCCCGCTCTTCAAGCCGAAGGCCACCAGGGTGCCGTCGCCGAAGTTGCCGACGAGGAGCCGCTTGGAGAACGGGCCGAAGTCCTCGGGCGCAATCGCCAATCCCCACGGCGCGTTGAGCCTCCGGCCGGTATCGAGCGTGCGCAGGTGCCGGCCGTCGAGATCGAACTCCGCGATATACCCGAGCCCCGGCCCCTGCTCCTCCTCGACCGGATCGGCGGTGGTCTTGGCGTAGGCGACGAAGAGACCCTGCCTCGCAGCCCCGTCGATCTCGTATTCCAGGAACTGGATGTTGAAAGGCGCGAAATCCTCGGGCACGTCGGCCGGCCGCGCGAAGGCGCCGTTCAGGATCGGCTGGTAGGCGTCGTCGAAGCTGTCGATTCGGCGCAGGCCGAAGTTTGCGGCGTAGGCGGTTGCCGGAGGAAAAGGGCGTGATCGCGAGTCCTTTGTATACCGAGCCCGACTCACCGTTCACGGCGATAGTGAAGGAACGCATGCGCTCCGCTTGGCTCGATCCGGTCTCAGCCCAGCATTGGAGATTGCCGTCCTCGGTCACGACGAGGAACCGGCTCGGGGCCGCGATGGGGGCGCCCGTGAAGCTCGTGCCGGAACACGGGAACTCGTCCGAGCCGCTGAAGACCTGGCCGGTCGGCGTCGGCGATTGCTCGGGCGTCGCCGGGGCGGGCTCGACCCGCACGGTCTTGAGGGCGTCCTGGAAGAGCGGCGTCGTATCGGTATCGCCCACGTAGGTCACGACGGTCCCAGAATCGGTATTGGCGATCCACCAATGCCCGCCCGCCCCGGCCGGACGCAGGGCCAGACCCCAGGCGTTCAAGACGCGCTTGTTTCGAAGCGTCTTGCGCCCCGGTTCGAGCCGGGTGCGGTACTTGTCGCGGAAGTTGGTGATGAGATTACGCTGTAGGTAATAGCCTTCCGCGGCCTTCGCAGCGCAGGATGCGACCGCGACTAGCGCGATCAGGGCCAAAGAAACGACGAGGTGTTTCGTTGTGTGTGTCATGGCTGTCCTCCGAAATTTAAACCGGCACCAGCAGGCCATCGCCCGGGTGCCATTCGCAGGCGGTGAGCCCGCCCGCCTGGAAGGCCTGGACGAGCCGCAGCGTCTCGGCCGCGCTTCGGCCCACATCCAGCGCATTGGCCGTGACGCTCGCGACCCGGCCTTGGGAGTCGAGGATGAAGGTCGCCCGCGCCGCCACGCCTTCGTCTTCCAGCAACACACCGAAAGCCTGCGCCAACCTACGGGTGACATCCCCGATGAGCGGGAAGCTCACTTTCCCGAGCCCGTGCTCGACCCAGGCGCGATGCACATGGACCGAATCGACGCTCGCACCGAGGAGCGTCGCATCGGCCTCGCGAAACCTGGGGGCGAACGCCTCGTAGCCGCGGATCTCGGTCGGGCAGACGAAGGTGAAGTCCTTGGGATAAAAGAACAAGACCGCCCAGCGGCCAAGCAGCGAGCCGAGCCGCAGGCGCTCGAAGCGGCCATCTGGCATGAGCGCCTCGACCTCCAAATCCGGTGTCGGGTTTCCGATCATCAACATGGTCGTGTCTCCTTGGGGTTTTTCGTTCGGTTCAATGACGCGTGTCCTCGCAACGCGAGGTCACTGCCGCCTCGCACGGCAGATGCGCCGGCAGTTTTTCGGCGGCCTGCTGCATCGCGCCGTACACGGCCTGGAAGAGGTGTGGCGGGAGCTTCAGGGTCACCGGCCCGATGCGCAGGTGGAGGACCTGGCATTGCGGGCACATGCTGATGCCGCAGCATTCGTTGTTGGCGAGGTCCAGGAGTTGACAGGCTGGGTGGGTATGCATCGTAAAGACTCCTCTTTGAGTTGGTGGTGTGTACGGTGGCTCAGAGTTTGTGAAAAAATCGTCGCACTAGATCTGTTCATAAACTCTCAGTGCAGGGATGTCCGGCGGGCCATACGCTGCCACTGCTGCGAGAGGTGTGCGGAGGCCCTGGCGAGCGGCGAGCGTGCGCATTCCGGGTGCTCGGCTATCCACTGGAGGTGTTGGGCCAGCGCCACCGCCGTCTCGGGGCGCTTCTCCTCGGCGTAGCGCGTCATGAGATAGAGGCTCGCGGCCATGAGGACATCGAGCGGGGGCGTGGTCTCGCGATTCATACGGACCGATCTCCCATCGGGGCCACGGCGGTGCGCGGGTAGAGGAGCACCCCGAGCGGGCCCGGCAGGATGTCCACATCGATCCCGTAGGCTCGAAACAGCGCGTCCCGCGTCAGCGCCATGACGTCCCCGAGCGCCGAGAGACCGGCGACGAGCGCGCCGAAATTGGGATCGAGCCGAACGGCGCTCGTGCCACAGGCGCTCGCTACAAGCTCCGCCTCGCTCGTGCAGAGCTTCCGGGCGGCCTCGCGGGCGCGTACTTCCGGCTCCTCGGCGCGCAGCCGTTTCCAGGCGCGTGCCAGATCCCAGGGTCTCCCATCGACAATACTTCGCTCATACGGCCTCCTCCCATAGGTTTTCTTCCAGGGTTTGATGCGGGGCCCGGCTCTGACACGGGAGCCCGTGGATCGCACGCACATGCCAGCGCGCCGCCATGGTCCGGTAGAGGGACCGCAAGCCCCCGTCCGGCACGTCCCTGTGCTCGGCGATGATCCGCAACTGGCGGCTGATCCGGAGGGCAAGGCAGTGCCGGACCGCATCGTCATGGCAAGCGAGGTAGTGGGCCATGAGCACCCCCAACCCGGCGTGCAATAGCTCCATGTCGTTGATGAGTACCAAGGACCTTGTGGACGGTGCGCGCATTAGGGATTACCTCGCCATTAAAACCGGTAAGAGACCGCAACCTTGAAATTCCGCCCGGCCTCATTGATGAGCGAGAGGCGGCGGCGGTAGACCGTGACGGCCTCGAGCTCGATGACGGGTTGGTCCGGCGGAGGGTCGTCCGCGCCTGAGGTGGAGATCGACCACATCAAGACCGGCAAAACGATTTTTCTCGACACGTGACAACCTCCCACAGGTTTTGGGCTGGCTGCCTCGCGCCGAAAGGCACGCGGTGGCTCGCGTCTCGTTGGACTAGTTGATCAGATGACTACTTGGTCAGGATTAGCTTCCCGGTCCGTGTGTGGCGCAGGTGGTATTCCTGCCCGGCATGCTCGATGATGATCTCGTCCCGGCCAGCCAGGAGATCGCCGCTCGTCAGCCGCCGCTTCGGCGCCGCCGTGTCGCGGATCTCCGCGCCCTCCGAGGCGCTTCGCCCCCGCTCGGGTCTGTCGGGCATGCTCATGCCTACAAATGATAATGCTTCTCATTCGCATGTCAAGGGGTCCCTGCCCTGAACTCAGCGACATCATCGCCGACCTAAAGAACCGATATTGGCGCTCATGCCCGCGCCCACAGATAGGAATTGGCCAAGGCTGGGATCTCGGGGCTGCCCGTCCGGCGCTCGTGCACGCAGGCCTTGGATAGCGCCACCCGCTCGTCCGATGCCTGCGACTCCGCCCTTCGGTTCTCTGACTCTGATATCATAATCAACCCACTGGATGAAGCACACGAGAATCTTAACTTCGTTGTTAAGTATCTGGCGGAGGAGGTTCTCGGGAATGTTCGTATAACGAGCAGTGCCCGATCGCTATATGCAACGTTGAGAGAGATCTATTTGGTCAGATCAAAGGTGAGCTTCGCACTGTCTGCGTCGCAGTCCCGGCGGATCCTCCTCACTCCCGAAGGCGTCAAGGGCCGTTTCCGGCGGGTTCATTAGAACGCGCGCCGATCGAATGGGTAAGCTAGACCTTAGCGGATACGCGCGAAGACTGACCTTACCGGATGGCACGACGTTAACCTATCGCTTGCGGTTGGCGCGGCACCGACGGCACCGGCCGGTGCTCGTTTTGCTGCACGGGCTCGCGAGCAATTACTCCCGTTGGTCAGAGTTCGTCGAACACACTTCGCTGACCGGGCGGTGGGATGTGATGTGGCCGGATCTGCGCGGCCATGGGGAATCCTTCACGCGCGGCAAGGTCAGTCTGATCCGCTGGTGTGAGGATTTGATCGCGCTCCTCGGTAAGGAAGGCTATTCCTCCGCCACGCTCGTCGGCCACAGCCTGGGCGCACAGGTCGCGATGGCGTTCGCAACCCGCTATTTGGAGCGCACGGAAGGTATGGTATTGATCGATCCGTTGTTATCGGGAGCGCTCCGTGGCCGCGCGCGCTGGATCCGTCGACTTACGCCCGTGATCGCGAGCGTCGTAGCGATCGTACGCTTACTTAACCGGCTCGGGCTTTACCGCCGCAGCATCCCGATCCGCGATCTGCGCCGGCTCGATGATGAAACGCGCGCACAGTTGCTCGCCGCAGGCAAACAAGAGGAAATGATCGGTCTCTACGCATCACCGTGGGCCGATTTAAGATACTTCCCGACCGCGAATTATCTTCAGGAGCTCATCGAAGTTACTCGACCATTGCCGCCCTTGGCCGAGGTAAACGTACCGACGCTCGTGCTCCTATCGCGTGGGGCGACGTTCACCGATCCCGGAACGACGGCGCGCCTTTTGGAACCACTTGCGCATGTGGAAATCCACGCCGTTTCTGCGCATCACTGGCCCATCACGGAAAGCCCCGTTGAGGTGCGCCGCGCGATCGAGGTCTGGCTGTACAAGCGGTTTTCGTAGCGGTATGGCCCCCGTTATTACGGGGCCAGGGTCGCTCACGGCGGTGATGGAGTCCACCGGCGTCTATGGGGACACGCTGCGTAGGACGCGCATGGTGTTCTGGCTGATTCCTCCCGATGCTCAGCTTGGGGAGCCCGATCACCGTTGCCGCCGCCTGTGATGTGTCAATCGCGCCGAAATCGTGGTACCACGATGACATCCTCACCGTCCTCCGGTGCGGATTCGGGAAACGCAGTTCCATCTGCCGCCGTCCACGCGATGCTCCACAAGAAGGGACCTGCTCCCAGCATCACACTTCGCTGGGCTCGATCCGTAATGACAACCGATTCAGTTTGCATCCCGCTGCGCAGGCGCACAACGCCCTTCTGTGTGACGCTGGGGTCGAAGTAGATCGGGAGTAATTGAACCGTGCGGCGTGGTGCCCCGTCGATCCGGACCACCGTTACTCCGGAGCTCGTTGTCTGCCAGTCATGCGACTCGAAGCGTCCGTCGGCAAAGCTTGCATGCACCCGCCACTGAATGGCGTGCGGGCCGTCAGGACGTGCCGGCGCCTCCCACTCGAGGAAGTCATCCAACTTACGCAACTCGACCGTCTCATAGACGACGTGCGCGCCATCGACATATCGCAGATCCACCATTGCAATCGCCACTTCACCCCAGCCCGTTCCGGCCGGCACCAGGGCCAGTCGGACGCGGTAGTTGTCGAGGGGATCCCTCACGATGACCTGATCATTGATGATTTCATCGATGATCCGCTCGACCGACTGGCCCTGGCGGGAAACATAGCTGACTCTGGCTTTCAGCGTGCCCCGGATCCCCTCGAGTGACCGCGTCCACGTGTGACTGCGGTGCAAGGCATCCAGCTCGACGGTATGGGATGTCGGTGGCGAATCGGGGAGCTTGTGCTCCAGGACGACTCGGACCGACGCCCAGCGGGTCTGGAAGTCGAGACCGACCGCGACAACTTCGATGCTCAGACCTGATGGAATCGAGACCGGTACAACCAGGCTAGTTGATCCGTGGGCATCCTGCCATAGAGACCAGTCGCCAGATGGGTGATTCTCGATCTTCACGCGATAGCTCCAGCGGAAGTCCAAGGTCCCAAGGGCAATGCTTCTCGGTGCATCGTCGCTCACTGGAAGTTCGATTACATCAGTCCGCGATGTTCCCTGTAGCCTCACGTCGACACGTTCCAGCGGGCCAGCGAAGTTGCCGAGAACCCGCACTTCGATGGGTGGAATGTTTCCTATCTCTTTGCTGCCGAGTATCACGGTTTTGACCAGCGTCCCTCGCGAGGAGGCCGGAACGAAATCGTCGAGCGTTGTGGCGAGTTGGATCGGCCAGCGCACGACATCCGAAGCGGCTGCGCGAACCGTCAGATTGCCGCCTTGTGCGAAGCGACTCACCAGCTCATCGAGTACCCATTCGCGGAGCGCCTGTTCGAGCGCGACATTATCGGCGCCGCGGATTTCAATGCGCGCGTTGGCATCGATGATCGAACGCGTCATCGTGACCTGGTGGCCGCCTTCGGCAATCTCGATCCGCCGGCGAACTTCCTGGACGTCGGCGGTCGCGATAACTTCGACCGGAGGAAGTCGTACCAGCACGTGGCCCGTCCAGACCACCTGCAGCGGCGAGACACTCTCGGCTTGCAGCAGCGGAGCCAGTATGCCGGCAGCGGAGGGCGAAAGGTCGACCGCCACTGCCCCCGCACGTCCCATGGCGAGTGAAACCTCGGCCTCGACCGGATCGAATTGCGGGCCGTCGAGCCGCACGATCGCATCGAGCCAGGGGAAAAGGAACACCTGCCGAGATCCCAAGCCGGCAGCCTGTAGCTCGTTGGCATCAGGCGCCGTTTCTACATCTAGCGTTAGCCGGGCACCGGCCTCTGGCGCATCAGTAGTTTCCGACTGTGCAACCCACCGAACCAATTGAAAGCGAGGACTGCCGTCGGCGCGGCGCGCAACACGCGGACGCGCTAATGCTACGCATACGCGGTCGGGAGCTGCGTCGTCGTCCAGGGCGACAAGATCAGCGAGATTGCGAATCGGCAAGACCAGCACGGCTCAGAGATCCACAGATACGGCTTCTCCCACACCATCGCGCCAAGCCGACTCGCTCATCACGCTGGTCGCGCCCTCAACTCCACGCGACACAAGGCGAGTGCGATACCGCAGTTTCGGCGGCTGCACCCGACTCTCCCGACGTACCGCTAGCGCCAATTCGCCGCCGGGATCGAGCGTGCGCCAGGGATGGCCCTCAACCTGCACGGCCAGGTACGCTGCGCGTCTATCGAGATCCGGGGGAGGGCGCAACACGACAGGAGCGATTTCGCCGACGCCCAGCGTGCCGGCGTCCAAGGTCATGCCCATTGGCCCGATCGGCATCGCTCCTAGCGCGGATCGTTCCCCCGATGCCAGCATGGCAGCCACGGTTACCGTGGTGGGAGGCTCACGGCCGACGGCCCAGGCTTCCGGCGATGCCGCGTTCAGGGTAAGGGTTCGAGAGCCGACACTGATCTCGAGCGAGGCGACGTGATCGAAAACTTCTTGTGCCGCCAGCAAGCGCAGTGCCTTGAGGCCCAGGCTGGTTGGATTCACTTCAATCAGCAATCCGGAGGAACGTTCCGCGGTTTCGACAGCCGCCGGTCCGCTGGCGGTCACGATGGTGGCACGTGCGCGCCATCTAATGTCCAACTCCGCGGTGCTCTCACGCACAAAACGCAAGCGAGCGGCGCTCGGCTCGCCCGGCCGAAACTCATGCCGGAGCATGCCCGACGGTCCTCCCGTGCGAACTTCCACCACAATGCCGCGAATTCCGTTCGCTGCCAGCGGCACGTCGTTGACCACGCAGAGATCCGCGGCCACGAAGGGTGCCGGAATCGCAACGTCAACTAGGTGTTTTCGCGGGTCGCTCTGTTGGGCCA
>JALZJW010000042.1 GCA_030859565.1 Pseudomonadota bacterium | reverse complement strand
TGAACAGTCGTCGCACCGCCCAGGCTCCCGACGCCCCCAGCTATCCCCGGAGGCCAGTACTCTTTCACCCTAGGAGGCCAGGCTTTACTACCTTCTTTCAGACTCATCTTTGAATTAGAAAATACTCGAACAACCTATATATTTGGTTAAGCCGAGATCGACGCATCCCAAGGTAACGCCTTGAGTAGCTATCAAGTCTGTTGTTCCGTCGTGTAAGGAGAAGGTGATGGCACACTGATTGCCCGACCTAACCGCATGTGGTAGGGAACTTTGGCATTGACAAACGAATGAAATTGAACGTGAAATCAGCTAAGGGCTTCCACGTGCCAGCTTGGTCTGCGATTGGCCCGTTAGAACAATCTGGCCCCGAAAAGATGGTCGAGATTGAGAAAGGCGTTTTCGGTTACTGGCACTATAGTGGCCGGGCCGGTGGACCTTACGATCGACAAGCGGGAGGTTGTGGCCATTGTGGGTCTTTCTGGGTGCGGTAAGACCACGATTCTGAAGACAATTTCTGGTGAGATTCCGTTGATAAGAGGGGCAGTGCACCTGGATGGGCATGCCCAAAAACGAGACTGGCTGGTTAAGCATTTGGCCAGAACACTTCAGAGCTTTCCACTTCTGCATTGGCTCACTGTTGAAGGAAATCTGAGGCTTGCCGCCCAGATACGGGGGCTGCTGGACGGGCTCGATGTTGACCGGGTACTCAGCGAGTTCTCGGCGCTACACCTGAAAGAGAGATATCCCAAGAACCTGTCTGGTGGGGAGCGCTGCCGGGCCAGCCTTGCCCAGGCCGTGCTCGCGGAGCCTAAGGTGTTACTGTTGGATGAGCCGTTCACCGGTCTGGACTTACACGTGAAAGAGGAGATTGCCGAGCGGCTCTTCTCCTTCGCAGAGTCCCATGGCACAAGCATCTTGTTTGTCACCCACGACCTTCATGATGCCTGTGAATACGCCACGCGGGTCGTGGTCCTTAGCGGACAATTGCCCGCCACTATTAACGCCGTCGTTGATCCACGGATAGAAGGCTCTGTGGCTCTGATACGTAAGGCAATGTTGAGTAAAGGTTAACCAGTGAACGTCTCGAAGAATATCGCAAGATACACTGTCTCCGTGCTGGTGCTCATAGCGATTTGGGAGATGTTGGTATTTATCCTCCAAATGCCGGAGTACGTATTACCGGCACCTGGGAAGGTAATCGCCACACTTGTAAGTGACTATGACGTTTACGCGCATGAGGCCGGGGCAACCCTTATAAATATGGGCGTAGGCGGATTAATTGGTATTACGTTGGGCGTGTTGGTAGGACTGCTTATAGCTTACTCTCGGACCTTGCTATGGCTCGCCGAACCGTACCTAGTGATCTTTCAGAGCTTCCCCAGAGAAGCACTGATACCATTAATCGTCGTCTGGTTAGGTTTCGGGCACGGACCAAAAATAGTCAATGCGGCGCTTTTATCATTTTTCCCGATGGCAGTGATTACAATGAACAGCCTGCTCGACTCCCGTGGAGAATATCTCGAGTTGGTCAGAAACTGGGGTGCCTCAAAGTGGCAAGAGTTTATCCACTGTCGGCTACCGTACGCGATCTACCCTATCGCCGGTGGCTTGAAGATAACGGTTCCGCTCGCCTTAATTGGGGCAGTATTAGGTGAGTTCATGGGAGGAAACGAAGGGCTCGGACATGTCATTGTGTCGTCAGGAGCAAACTTTCGCTTAGAACGCAGTTTTGCAGCCTTGGTTGTGTTGTCGGCGATTGGAATTACCTCGTTAGCCTGTGTTCGCTTTCTTCAGGATGTATTGTTGGCTCGGTTTAGGCAGGAGTAGAAGATGAGACTCATCCGATTGTTGTTAGCCATAACCTTACTGATGGTCGGGACGCTATTGAGTGCCCAGGAGCGTTCCGCTGCGGAAGGGAAGACGACAGCCAATAGGAGAAGCCAGGAACAAGTGTCCTTGAAGCCGCTCGAGTTTCTTATTGACTGGCAAGCGGAACCGACTTATCTCGGTATCTATTACGCAAAACATTTCGGTGCGTTCAAAAACCTGGGACTGGATGTATCGGTGGTGCAGTCATGGGGTGCAAACGAGGCGGCCGCCGCAATTGCCGCCGGTAAGTACAAGATCGGCACGTCGTCCGGTGGAGCGACGGTTATTGCTAACAGCAGCGGTGCCGGCCTCGTATCAACGGCCGTTATATACAGACGGTTGCCAACAGCGGTCTTTGGTCTGAAAAAGGCGGGCGTTCGGAATCCAAAGGATCTAGCTGGGAAGACCGTTGGCATCTATGCAAAAAGCATTACGGGAAATGAGTTTGATGCCTTCATGAAATTGAACGGCTTAAAAAAGGACGATGTCAATGTTGTGTCGATAAGTGGGCCAGATTTACCGCTGATACTGGCAGGCAGAGTGGATGCGGTGCTGAACTATTTTGAGCTTAGCCCCACCCAACTTGCTCTTGAGCATGAGACTTTCCAGCTGTTACTGGATAAATATGGTGTAAAGGGCTATGGTCTGAATGTCATCACGTCAAGGAAGACATACGAGGAGGACACAAAGCTAATTGAAGGGATCACACAAGCGGTGTTGCTAGGGTACCGCAAGGGCTGCGCAAACCGTGAGGCCGCTACGGCCTCTTTTTTGAAGGAGTTTCCTGAGAAGAATTCAGAGTATGTCAAATCCAGCTGGGCAAAGGTTTGCAAGTTCATAGGGGGTGATTACGGTACGCAGACCGTTCAGGGATGGCAGTCGACGATCGACCTGTACGGGAAGCTCGACCTACTAAATGGGCCGGTTAGTCCGGCCGACATTATGCCAAGAGAGTAAGGTCACCATGGCGACTTCCATGATAGCAGCGCAAATATGCGGCACTGTGATTGACCAAGCGGAAGCCAGTGTCATGGTGCTCGCGGAGAGTCAGAACGAGCGCTTCCCTTACCGCATCCAAGCCTTCGGGCTGGAGATCGAGGTCCACCCCAACGTGTTTTCACCCAAGCACTTTCACGGCTGGGAGGTCTTCACGCGGCATTTCCCGCGCGTTGTGGGAGAGCGGGTCCTGGAGATCGGTAGCGGGACCGGAATTACAGCAGTGTATCTCGCCAAGCGTGGGGCACGGGAAGTCGTGGCGGTGGACATCAACCCGCAGGCGGTAGAGAACACGCGGAACAACGCCCGCTTAAACAGGGTGACAAATTTGGAGGCCAGGGTCAGCGACGTCTTTTTCGGAATCGACGAGGCCGAAAAGTTCGACGCAATCTACTGGAATCTACCGTTCATCTATATGCCGCCGGAATATAGATATCGCAACATCCTGGAACGCGGTCTCTTCGACCCAGGCTACATGTACACGGAGCGCTTTCTCGCGGAAGCGTCGGCTCACCTTGCCCCCGGAGGGCGGATCTTGGTTGGCTTAGCCGATTTTGCCGATTTGGACCGTTTCATGGTATTGGCGACGAAATATCGTTACCGGAGGCGATTAGTGGCAAGCGAGCCTTCGGTCGAGGTGAATCCCGTCGACTTCAGGCTCTATGAGCTGAGGCCTTTCACCAAGGTTTTCTACGCCATGCCATTTACAGGCCGTTCACATGGAGAGATCGTGGCCTCGCGGGCAGCGCTTCACCGTATAGCCGAGAAACGGGATCTGGACCTCTTGGAGCAGTTCGTGGGTGTCGAAGAGGAGGATAAGTTCGAGTCACACGGTTACCTCCCCCTGTTCATTGCTAAGAAAGATCACGACCTGCTAGCCCAGGCGGATTTGGTGGTGGTGGATTATTCAGGTCACTCCATCGGGCGCGATTGCGAGACAGTGATAGCCAAGGAGGTGATGGACAAGCGGATCATTGCGGTCGTCCCCGATTCGCATGTAGCGAATTGGCTTCGATCATCAGGTGCTGCATCTTCTTGCCGCGTGGCCCCATCGGCCTCACTCATGGTTGCCCCCTGGTGACCTGTGCGCTCCACCGGTCTCGTCGGAGGCAACGGCCAGCATGGTGTGGCGCTGCGGCGTCGGCGCGAAGGTGTTTGTGGCGAATTCCAAATTCTAAGAGAAATTCCACGTTGATTGCAGTCTTGTGAATCATAGCCGAGTGGGTAAGGTAGTGGCATGCGAGAACTCTTCGTCCTCCTTGCTCACCTTCTCGCGACGCTGGTCAAGCTCTGCCGCCGCGGCGGACTTCATGCGGTAGTGGCCGAGTCACTGGCGGTGAAGCATCAACTGCAAGTGATAAACCGGACGCGTCGTCGTGCGCCAAGATTGACGCCGTGGGATCGATTGATCTTTGGTCTGTGCGCTGCTTGGATCCCACTGAAGCGCCTCGCAAAGTGCGCTGTCGTTCTCAAGCCTTCCAGCTTCACGCGGTTTCACCGAGCTTTGGTACGGTGTAAGTATCGATGGTTATATTCGTCACGAAAGCGTGGCCGTCCTGGTCCCAAGGGGCCAACGAAAGAAGTCATTGCGGCGGTCGTTGAAATGAAACGACGTAATCCCCGCTTGGGTTGTCGGAAGATTGCAGAGCAAATCTCGCACGCCTTTGGTATTGAGATCGACAAAGATGTCGTCCGCCGCATTTTGGCGAAGCATTATCATCCCGACTCGATCGGCGACGGCGTGTCCTGGTTGACGGCTATCGGTCATGCCAAAGACAGCCTCTGGAGTATCGATCTCTTTCGCTGTGAGTCAATCTTGTTGCAAAGCTATTGGGTCATGGTAGTAATTGATGTCTTCACGCGACGGATCATCGGTTTTGGCGTTGCGCGTGGAGACGTTGATGGGGTTGCCGTGTGTTGGATGTTCAATCACGCCCTCGTCAAGCACCCCTTGCCGAAGTATGTGTCCACCGACAACGATCCGCTGTTCCGCTTCCATCGGTGGTTGTCGAATCTACGCATTCTTGGGGTAGAAGAAATCAAGAGCGTCCCCTTTGTGCCTCAGTCGCATCCTTTCGTCGAAGGCCTAATCGGTACGCTGCGGCGCGAGTATCTTGATCATCTATTCTTTTGGAATGGGCCAGACCTTGAGCAGAAGCTCCTTGCGTACCGGGACTACTATAACCAGCACCGTTGCCATACCGGGTTACGGGGCGAAACGCCGAACGGCTACGGGACGGGGAAAGCGGTTTCATCCGCAACGATCGTACGAATGGCTCAGCCATTGCCATGGAATGTTTTATCTGCCTGCTGCCGGATAGGAGCAATAATTCGCAACAGACAGGCTTTACCTGCGTCAGGTAGAAGTCGGAGACCGTGTTCTTTTCGATTTCCACAGCGTCGCGAGCGATCAGAAAATCAACCCGCCCGTCGTCGGAGTCCACTCCTCGGCCGAGCCTGCCGCGAGACGGCCGCACGCACCTTTGCCCGGACTCGGGCCGGGGCTTCTGGACGCGTTCGGCGAGCGGATCAGCGTTTTGCGGGCGCTCCGCAACAAGGGTTACGGCAGATCATGCGCCCGGCGCACGAAGCGGGTCAAGCCTAGTCCGACTTCCGCAACTCGACGTAAAAAAATCGGGGCTGGTAGAGGAGCCGGTCGCCCGCGCTCCCCCCATTTAGAACCCGCCGTGCCCGATTAGGGCAACGGGCTCAGGATAACCTCGTTCACGTGGTGCATGGAATTAGTACAGCGCATGGCAAATCCGCACCGCAGGGAGAGGGTGACTGGCGACGAACCGTTCACACCGCTCCCAATTGAAGGATTTGCGTTGGCTTCGGCGATTAAGATGGCGAAACAGAATTCGCTTGGCTTGACAGTGGAACTCATTCACCGCCTTGCCATTGAACGACACCGCATAGTACTGGATGTGTCCCCGCAACTTGGCAGCGAACACGTTCCATAGTTCTTTTGAGGCAACACATTCCGCACCTTGCGGGCCCATTCACCCATCCGCTTGAGCTTACTGCGCAAGCGCTTCCCGCTCGTCTTCAGCTTGGGAATCACGGCACCACGCCGCGACCGGCCCAAGTAAAACGTAAATCCGAGAAAGTCAAAGCCATCCTGCTTCTCACCCCGCCGTTGGGCTTGCTTGGAAAACCCCACCCGCCGAGTCTTCTCCTCATTAAGCTTGAGGTGGTACTTGGCTAGGCGGCTGCTAGCGCTTTCGTGATGCGCTGAGCGTCCTGCTCATACTGACAGCAGATGACCGCATCATCACCATAACGTATAGCGCCGATTTCCCCGGACACGATGTAAAGTGAGACATGAGGTGTCGGGAAGGTGAACGGCTATGGGCAAGAAATCGGAGCTATACACACCCCAGCCCGCTTGTTTGTCACAACCTTGTCACACCCAAAATGACGCAATATGATTAATCATGATGCATCATGATTAATCATTGTTACGCTATTTTTCGAGGTATCAAAGGATTAGGCATGTAAGTGCTTGACATAAAAAAACAAATAATTTTGCGGCTGCGCACTTGAAAACCGTTGTGGGGCAACCCACCGGGGGTTCGAATCCCTCCCTCTCCGCCATGCATAACAAGTAGTTACGCGTTTCTCCCCGCCACCGTGGCGATGGGCTGGCCTTGAAAGCGCTGTTTGAGCGATAGAGCCCACACCTCGATGGCTTTGGGGCGATGAGGCAGGACGTCAAACTCCCGCTGCCCACTGTCGGCGGCTTGTAAGCAGATATCATGTTTCGCATCCGCCCAGTCGATACCGCGAAGGCGGCGAATTCGTTGTCTGGTCGAGGCTTCACGTGTCAACCTCCCGAAGTGCTAGAGTATAAAAAGGGACGTGCGTGCTTGAGTTCTGCGAAGGCGATATAGTGAGCCGGTGCGACGGCAAACCCTGAGTGTTCGTTGACGAACTCAAGCGCACCTGCGGATTCGAAGCTGAGTTAGTAAACATCCTGTGTTTGGCGCTCAATATTCGTAATCCGCAGGCGCATGTCCCGCTTTCACTGGCAGCTACCTGCCGGCTGTGGGTGAGTTTCACTGAAAGTAGGACGGAGTACCTATACCAGTGTTCCAGGGGACGCCCCGCAAGCGGCCGCCCCTTCGGCGTTAGGCACGAAAGTGCATGAGGATGTAACTCGATGATGATCAACGGCAAGCTAGTGCTGGTGAGTGGGGCTTCAAGCGGAATCGGCGCAGCTACCGCGAAAACGATCGCGAAAGCTGGGGGACGTGTGGTGCTTCTCGCTCGGCGCAAGGAAGCCTTGGATCAGGTAGCTGCCGATGTTACCTCCGCCGGTGGACAAGCCTGGACATACTCGGTTGACTTGGCGGATGCGGATGCAGTTGCGGCGGTGGCGAAGCAAATTGCGGAAGAACTGGGGACGCCGGACCTTATCATCAACAATGCGGGGGCAGGCAGATGGCTTTTCGTCGATGAAACGAGTCCTGCAGAAGCGGTTCAGATGATGGCGGTTCCCTACTTTGCGGCCTTCAACGTGACGCATGCGTTTCTACCGGCCATGCTCAGACGAAACAGCGGTCATATCGTGAATATCAGTTCCGTGGGATCACGTTTTGTCTGGCCTGGAGCCACCGCCTATCTAGCGGCCCGGTGGGCGGTACGTGGCTTTACGGAGGCATTGCGCGCGGATCTGGATGGGACGGGAATCGGAGTGACCTTGTACGAGAGTGGTGTGGTGACATCACCCTACTGGGAGCACAATCCAGGGAGTCATGAGCGTGGTCCGAAAATGGGAAAACTGATCCCAGAGGTAACCCCTGAACAGGCCGCCAATGCTATTGTCAGAGGTGTCGAAAGGAACAAGCGTCTAATTGTGATCCCGTTCATGATGAAGTTGTTCTACTGGCAGCATGCGGTATTCCCTGGGGTGGTCCAGTGGCTAATGACCAAGACAGGATACCGTCGTACGCAAGGGGAGAAATAAGAGTCGTGCCTAATCGTCACTCAAGCCGACGCCCGGGATCGCTGCGGGTTCTACCAAGCGTTCGTGGCGGGCGCGGCTTAGTTCTGTACGTTAGGGGTTCCGGCAGCAGGAGTCAGCGATGGAGCAGCGAGAGATCGAGGAAGTAGCCCAGGTGCTTGCCGAGTGGAACCCGTTGGGCACCGCGGCCGATGATGTCTCCGACCTCGATGGTTACGGGACGGAGGCGATCGACATTATTTCAGTTTTGCGCATGAAACCACGTGCACAAGCGCCGGCGACCATTGTGATGCAGGTACTCAATCAAGCATTCGATCTTTCGTTGACGTTAAGCGAATGCAGCGCTGCCGCACAGAAGATCAGCGCCATCTTGGCGGTTGCGCGCAAATAGTAGCGTTCACATGGCCACCCCTAACTTTATTATTTCACCGGACGCGCTAAAAAGGAAACCCTCAGAAACGGATTTAGGGTTTTCGCTTGCGGCGCCCGCTTCCTCGTCCACCTCGGTGTTGCCCCAGGCGCTGAACAGCGGGCCTTTGCCGCCGAACGTACCGGTACCGAAGCCCAGCACCGGGACCTTGAAGCCCGAGGCTCCCAGAAAACGGTATTCCATGGTGTTTTGTTCCTTACGGTTAGGCATAGACGTTCCACGATTAAATGGGCCCTGCTTGCATCACGCTTAGAGGTTTAGATCTTGATGACGATCTTGCCGAAATGCTTGGCCAATGGCTGGGTGTGAAAAGACCTCTTTGACCTTCATCAGCAAAGACATGGTCGATGATGGGCCGGATGATGTTCGCTTCGATGGCCCGGTTCATGGCCTCGAACTGGTCGCGGCTGCAACCCGCTGGGCCCGCTGGTGGGCATCATGGCCTGAATGGCCGGTACAGCGCTCACTTTAGGCTTCCTTTTTTCAGTCCTCGGCCGGTCTGCCTGCCGGCAATCAGCGCAGCAGGAAATCGACAGTGCGTTCGAATAATTTACCGAAGGGCGGGCGTACGACGTCGGTGAAATTGAGCCTTGCCTGTTCGAAGATACCCTTGGCGTGGCTCATGGTCTTGAAGCCTTCCTGTCCGTGGTACGCACCCATGCCGCTGGCGCCGACGCCACCGAACGGAATATCGTCCTGCGCGTAGTTTAGATTGGTTTCGTTGATCGCGACGCCGCCGGACGTCGTGCGTTCGAGAACCAGCTTGCGGCCGGGGCCGTCCGGGCCGAAGAAGTACAGCGCCAATGGCCTCGGCCGTGCATTAACATAGGCGACGGCGTCTTCGAGTTCGCGATAGGGCACGACCGGCAGGATCGGCCCGAAAATCTCATCCTTCATCACGCTCATCTCTTCGGTCACATCGAGCACGACCGCCGGTGCCATCGTGCGCCGGTGCACGGTAGCGCCGTCGTCCGCCTGCGCGCCGATCTCGATGACGCGACCACCCTTCGCGCGGGCATCAACGAGCAAATCTAACAGTCGCGCATGGCGGCGGTCATTGATGATCGACGTGTAGTCGGGGTTCGCAGCTATATCCGGATAGAGCTTCGCGACCTCGCGCGTGTACGCGGCAACGAAATCTTCGACCTCTTGCTCGGCCACCAGCACATAGTCGGGTGCGATACAGGTCTGGCCGGCGTTGGTCAGCTTGCCGTATGCGATGCACCGTGCAGCCTTTCGAAGGGAAGAGCCCTGCTCGATGATAACGGGCGACTTCCCGCCGAGCTCTAAAGTTACCGGCACCAGGTTTTCGCTGGCCGCGCGCATGACAGCGCGTCCCACAGGCGTGCTTCCCGTAAAAAGGATGTGATCGAACGCGAGCTTTGAGAACGCCACCCCAACCTGCGTGTCGCCGGTCACAACTGCCACCTGATCTTGCTGGAACACGTCAGCCAGCATCGATGCCATCAGTGCAGCCGTGGTCGGCGTGAATCCGGACGGCTTGATCATGGCGCGGTTGCCGGCTGCGAGCGCCGTGGCGAGCGGCATCAGCGCAAGGGCAGCGGGATAGTTCCACGGCGATATGATACCGACCACACCGAGCGGCTGATAGACGACGCGCGCTGAACCCGGCAAGAAATGCAAGGCCACGCGCCGTTTTTCGGGACGCATCCATCGGGCAAGATTACGGTGGAGATACTTGACCCCGTCGACGACAGTCGCCATCTCGAGAAGCGACGTTTCCTGGCGCGATCTGTGGCCGAAGTCGGCGTTGATAGCGGCGACGAAATCTTCCCTACGCTCCTGCAGAGCCCGCTTGAGCTTCATCAAGTCGCTGCGCCGCTGCGCCAACGATGGCGGACCGTCTCGCAGGAAAGCGGCGCGTTGCCGGTTAAGCACCGCGGCCAACGCGGTGTCACTCTTGAGTGCCGTCACAACGATCGTGGCGACCTCCTGCTCAGGCATCGAGGAACGGGTTGGAGCGGTAATATGAGTATTGGTAGCCATGCTGGGTCTCCGTGCTTTCAGTACTGGTGGAACAATGTTCGGGGCGGCTCTTCGTGTTTCCGGTTGATACGCTGCTCGCCTGTCTTTAGGAAGCTCAACAATCGTACCACGTCAGGTCCAGTCTGGAATATTATTATCGATCAGTTGTAATGCGCAAAATTCTTTCGCAATCATGTAGTGATTGCTGCAAATTGATAGTCGTGGTGTAGGCCGCCCAGCACCGAGCATGCAGAAATGACTCGGTTCTCAGAGAGCCGATGACGGTGAGATGTCCGAGATACTGGCAATGTCTCCGGCGGACTTCGGATCCCGGGACCCAGCGACATGTGGGGTCGTGCGGTGTTGTAATAACTGACCCACTCTCTCACAACGCGAAGTAAGTGTCGCTCGGTGAGCGGAATTAGAAAATCGAGACATTCGCGGCGTAGAGTTCCGATCACGCGTTCGCAAATGCAATTCGCCAACGGGCTGCGGTAAGGACTTTTTAGAACGCGTAGTCCCAGTTTCCTGACGGACGCATCAAGACCCGCGGATAAGATACTGTCTCGATCATGGAGTAGGCGTTTGTAATTGTGGTCGGCGGGGATCGCTTCGCGTAGCTGTTGTAATGGCCATGTCGCTGTGGGGTGCTCGGTCACGTTGATGTGTATCAGTGTCCGTCTACCGAGTTCGATAACGACAAAAACATAAAGGCACTTGAAGGTCGCGGTGACGACTGTCAAGAAGTCACATGCCACGATCGCGTTGGCGTGGTTTTGTACAAACGTCAACCAGCGTTGGTCAGCTCGCAGGCGACCCGGCGGACGCTTAGGCATGTACTTGCGTACGGTACGCGGCGAGATCTGGATCCCAAGCTTCAGCAAGAGCTCGTTCGCGATGCGCTCCTCGCCCCAACCGACGTTGTCTCGGGCCATTTGGCGGATCAGCGCGCGAAGCTCTGCAGGGATCCGGGGTCGCCCACGACGACATTTCCACCGCCAGAACAGCCGAAACCCAGCACGGTGCCAACCAATAAGCGTTTTCGGTGTGACAACCACCAGCGCCTCCTTCCAATCAAACCAGCCCGACAGCAAGCCCATAAGATAGCGTGAGGCGTTGTTAAAACGCCGTGGAGAGATCTTGCGCTCTTGGTAGTACGCCAGCTGTTTGCGAAGAAATAGATTCTCCGCTGTCAGCGCCGCGTGACTTTTCGTGCACAGGGCCAGACCATGTAGCGCGTCCTTGACGAGCTCGCAGACGAGGGCAGCAAGTTCAATCAAACAATGAAGGAGACAACTGAAAAGGCCCATGCCTTAAGACTATACCGACACCGCACTGCATGGCCAGTGCACCATATCAAACCACGGAATTGACTGGTAGGAAAATAAATGCGGAGCAGTGTGCCCAGCGAAGGCTGGCATGTTCAGTGGGAGGCAGTCCCACCGAGGTAAAAGTCAGTGCCTCGTAGCTTGAGTCACATTCGTGGAGGCAACGAAACGAATGAAGCTGACTGACGAAGCCCTCCTTGGGAGGGTGAGCGAGTCACCGGGCCGTAACGTGAGTGAACCCACAAGTGGCCTCGATAATTTTAACTCTGGAGGTCGAGCCCTCTGCTCCGGGGCGAAGACTTTAGGGGGTGTCGCAGCCTGACTGATGCGGCACATTCCTCCAGCGGGGTGGTAGGGACAGCACGGTGACAAGGGCATGCTAAGCAACTGGGGAAGCCGTCCTCATCCCGACCGAGAAATCGGCGGAAGCGAGGTACATCCTATAACCGGCGTAACCGGGAAGTGGATGGACGATGAGACGGTGGCGGAGAGGTTCGCAGTAGCGGTGATGCAGGGTAATGCCTGTTGAGCGAAGGGACCTCACTTTGTACAACGCTTTCGACGAGATGGGAGGCAGGGGTGAGATGACAATTGCACCTATTGGGCTGCAAGACCTGAGACGAAAGCTATACGTCAAGGCGAAGGCGGAACCGTCTTGGCGCTGTTGGGGGCTGTACGTGCATATGTGCAAGCGGGAAACGCTGCGAGGTGCCTATCGTCTAGCGATGTCGAACAACGGTGCTCCGGGGATTGACGGAGTGACCTTTGAGGCGATTGAGGCGGCAGGTGTCGAGCGTTTTCTGGAAGGACTCCGTGAGGAGCTTGTGCAAGGAACGTACTGTCCACTGCGGCCGCGGAAGGTAGAAATTCCCAAAGGGCGGGGTATTCGCACGCTCTCGATTCCTGCCATTCGTGACCGGGTGGTCCAGGGGGCATTGAAGCTCATCCTGGAGCCAATCTTCGAGGCGGACTTTCAACCCGGGTCGTATGGCTATCGGCCCAAGCGCTCGGCCCATGAAGCGATTCAACGTGTCAGCGATGCAGTACTACAAGGCAAGACCTATGTGATTGACTTTGATTTGCGGGCCTACTTCGACAATGTACAACATTCTATTGTCCTGCGGCAGGTGGCGAGGCGAGTCGATGACGAGCAGGTCATGCATCTGTTGAAGCTGATACTGAAGGCCTCGGGCCGATGCGGGGTTCCGCAAGGGGGTGTGATTTCACCGTTGATAAGCAATCTCTATCTCAACGAGATAGACAGGATGCTGGAGCGCGCCAAGGACGCCACACGCTACCATCGCCGGACAGCCATCGAGTATTGTCGTTTTGCTGACGATCTGGTGGTACTGGTCAGTGGTGATGAGCGAGAGGCATGGTTACGCCGAGCGGTGGAGAAACGCCTGCGGGAGGAGTTTGCCAAGCTGCACGTGGAAGTGAATGAAGAGAAGAGCCGGCGAGTGGACCTCGTAAAAGGTGAACGCTTTGGATTTCTTGGGTTTGAATTCCGACGTCTACGAAGTCGGGCGGGGCGGTGGATGCCATTGCGGCTACCGCAGGGGAAGAGACGCACCGCGTTGTTGCGCAAGCTCAAGGGTATCTTTCGGAGCTTTCGCTCCCAGCCTCTGGGGTTACTCATCCAAACGATTAATCCCATCTTGCGCGGTTGGGTAAACTACTTTGCGTTTGGCCATTCGAGTCGGTGCTTTGCATTTGTTCGCGACTGGGTGGAGCAGAAGATCCGGCGGCACCTGGGCCGTGCCCGACAGCGTCGTGGCTTCGGCTGGAAGCGGTGGCGTCGGCAGTGGTTGTACGATGAACACGGCTTGTTTCATGGCTACCGTGTCCGGCGTGCCCCATTACCGATAGCCGTTCCAGTAGGATAGGTCTCATAACCCTTGTCATGAAGTACATAGGTAAGCCCAGTGCCGGAAATCGGCACGCTGGGTTTGACGTGGCGGGAGCTGGAGACGTGACCATGGGAGTCGGACTGCGGCCCGGTGGCGAAAGCCCTGGATATTCCACCGTCCCCTACCGTCAACGCGCCAGCTCTCGACCCGACCCAGTGGGCGGGAGTGCGTGTTTGACAAGTCTGTGCTTGACCCGACACGGACAATCGGTTTGATCGTGATGCCTTCTCACCGTGGCGAGGCGTAAACACCTATGGCAGTGTATAGGTCAAGTTCGGCCAATGTGCACTTCCGTAGATCTCTCCCTCTTTCTGTTCTTCAATAGATACCGGCGACGAACGGTGTCGTCCCTGTAATGCCCTTGAATCCACCCCTTCCCCAGACCCACGTAAACTCGCCTTTGCATTCGCCTGTCTTTCCGACACATTGGATTTCTCCGTACGCGAGGTCCTTGCCTTTATGGGCCCTCACGATGCAGAGGATAGTCTTCCGTTCCTCTACGTTCTTATTGATATAGAGAATCGCCTGACAATCCATTTTGGCCGGATGAATCTGCGCAGGTGCCGAGCCTACGGGAAGATGCTTCACGAAGATGGTCCCGGTAAGAGTGCCGCTAAAGACTCTGTCCCCATCCCCCAGATCATCGATCACGCCCTTTCCTTTCCAGCTCACAGTCGCATGGCCCGCTTCGATGGTTTTGCCTCGGCCCCGCAGAAGAGTCCCATACTCATGACGAGGAGGATGACTGTCGGGATGATCGATTGTCTGAATCGCACGACTACTCCTTTCATGGAACTTTCCTTACATACAACCATATGTGACATTGGAATCCCTCCCTTTATACGCACGTTGATGCTGGTTATCAGAACTGCATCGCCTTATCCTTCCCCGCCCTTTTCACGGATCATTCACTACTGTATGTACGGCTAGCAATGGAGGAGCTTGATACCACCTTTCTCGCAGGCATTTAGAAATCGAACGGTCTCGACGTCCACGTGCGCCACTCCGTTGGCTTTGGCATCTGGATACAGCTTTGAAGGGAAACTTTTCTCCGTGATACACGATATGTTTAGTGTTCAGCCGGAACGGCGGGCCCTGAGTTTTGTCCGATATTGATCTCATCGTTGCCTCGGCCCACTGAGCGTTCTACGGCCCAACCGCCACCAAAAGCTCTGCAAAGCGAGACCAAGGAGACACGAACGGCGGTTTCAGCTTTGACACGCTCGTCGTTGATCGAAAGTTTGGTGCGTTGAGCATCCAGCACGGATAAATAATCACTCGCTCCTCGCAGGTATAAGGCTTCGGAGAATCGATAGGTTTTATCTGCTGCTTGTTCGGCCTGTAGCAGTTCCTCGCGGTGCTCCTTCGAGGAGGTATGCGCGACAAAGGCATTTTCCACGTCTTCCAAGGCGAGGAGGAAGGTTTTTTCGTACTTCGCCGCGACTTGATCCAGCCGCGCGTCCGCGCCAGCGATGTGAGCTCGAATGCGTCCTGCATTGAAGATCGGCGCCGTGAGCCCAGAACCGAGGGCATATACCCCCTCCGCCAGACTCGAAAATCCTCCGACGGCCAGTGCGCCGAACCCACCGCTTGCTGACAGCACCAACTTCGGAAACTGATCGGCACGCGCTGTACCAAGGCTGGCCGCTGCTACACTCACTTCGGTTTGTGCAAGGCGCAGATCGGGCCGTTGTGACAGTAAGCTCGAAGGTAAGAGTTTTGGGATAGCTGGCAGAGCTGAAGGAAGAACTGCAGCAACTAATCGGCTTTCAAGTTTCGCCGGAGACTCGCCAAGCAACACACTGAGGCGATGGATAAGCGTTGCCTCTGCTGCGTTCAGTACCGGGAGGGCACTCTCGGTGCTATGCACCAAGGTTTCCTGGCGGGACACATCGGTGTCGTTTGTTAAACCTGCACGATAAAAGGCCTGCAGAGCTCTGAGCCTTTCGCGCTGGATCCCGATATTTTTCCGCAGAATGGCAATCCGTTCCTGTGCGCCGCGCAGCTCCAGGTAGTTCGTTGCCACCTGAGCCAGCAATCCAACCTGTACCCCATGTCGAGCCTCTTCGGTTCCCGCAGCCTGAGCAGCCATCCCCTCGGCTTCAAGATGCCTGGCACCGAAAACGTCAATTTCCCACCGTGCAGCAAGCCCACTGGTGATAACATTGACGGTGGGTGTGACCAGCTCTATCCCCTGGTTACCCGGTACCGCGATGATTCGGTCAATGCGCTTTTCTCGGCCGCCTGATAAAAAGAAATCAACGCTGGGGTAAAGTGCTGATTCCGCAACCGTGACTAGAGCGTTGGCCTCGCGCACGCGAGCCGTTGCGATTCTGAGATCGTGGTTCGCGGCCAATGCCTGGCTGATCAACTCGTTCAGAAGGGGATCATGAAATCCTTGCCACCATTCCTTGAGGTCGGCCTGATTGGAATTGTCTTGAACAACTGGGGCATGATGCCAATCCGTCGGAGTCGATAATAGTACCCGATCACTCACACGCGTCGGTGTACAGCCTGCTAAAATCACTATCATAAAGGCGATGCTTGGTATTAGATAGCGGGCCATCACGGGAACCTCTCTATCAGAAATTACCGAATCCATGGGAAGGAGAACTTCCTTCGAACTTTCCGGCGACGCATCAGCTTGAGAGCATTCCCGCTTTACCCGAAACCAGGCTGCATACAACGCCGGCAGGAAGAACACTGTCAGTACGGTAGCAATAGTGAGTCCGCCCATGATGGCGATAGCCTGCGATCCGAAGAAATCGTTACGCGACAACGGAATCATTGCCACGATAGCCGCCGCCGCAGTCAACAGGATGGGCCGGAAACGCCGGACGGTCGATTCTACGATGGCGGTCCAGGTATCCCGGCCGGCCTTTTCGTCCTGCTCGATCTGATCCACCAGGATCACCGAGTTGCGCATGATCATGCCGGCCAGGGCGATGATGCCGAGCAGGGCCACGAAACCGAAGGGAGCACCGAACAGCAACAGGGCGAACGCGGCCCCGATTACCCCTAGAGGCGCCGTCATAAAAACAAGGAAGGTTCTGGACAGATTCTGCAATTGAATCATCAGCAGGATGAGCGTGACGATCACGACGAGCGGAATCCAAATCAGGATCGACTTCTGAGCGATCCAGGCGTCTTCCTTGGCCGCGCCGGTTTCGATGAAATGGCCGGCGGGGAGGCTGTCTTTGATGGGCTCGAGCTTCGGAACGATCTGCGCGGCTACATCGGGCGCCAACATGCCGTCTACCACGTCGGCCCGTACCGAAATTGCCGGGAAGCGGTTGCGGCGCCAACGGACGCCGTCCTCGAAGACGGTTTCGAACTTGACGAACTGCGCCAGCGGTGCCGATCTGCCGTTGGCCGTCCGAACAGTGACATCGGGCAATTCGTCGGCGGCAGCACGTAAGTCCTTTTGCGCTCTCCAGACGATGTCGATGAGTTTGTCGTCCTCGCGGAACTGTCCAACGGGGATGCCCGTATAGTGAGCTTGCAAGGCTTGCGACAAACTTGAAGTAGAGACGCCGAGTGCACGCGCCTTGTCCTGATCGAGTACGAGACGTAACGAAGGAATGCGATCGTGCCAGTCGTCGTTCACATCGACCGTGTTGGGGTTGGTGCGCACGACCTCGGCCACCCGGTCGGCGATGTTGCGAACGATCTTGGGATCTTCACCGAACACCCTGAACACGAGCGGATAATCCATCGGCGGTCCGACGTTGAGGCGCATGGTGCGTCCGCGCACTCCCGGGAAATCCGTGGAGAAGGTCAGTCGAAGACGTTGCATGACCCGTTCGCGGGCCACATTGTCACGGGTCATCACCACGAATTCGGCGAGGTTGGTATTGGCCAGTTGTTGTACGATAAGCAGGAAAAACCTCGGGCTGCCGCCGCCGATATAGGTCGCGTAATTCACCACGTCCTCGTCCGTGGCAAGCAGCGCCTCCATGCGCTTGGCGACCGCTTCGGTTTGCGCGAAGGAACTACCCTCCGGCAACCAGAGGTCGATGATGACTTCCGGCCGATTGGACAATGGGAAAAACTGTTCGGGAACTTGGGTCAGGGTCACGACGCCGACGCCGAACAGCGCCACCGTGCCGATGATCACTGTCTTGCGATGTTCCACGCATCGATCCACCCAGCGGCGCAGACGATTATAGAACGGCGTGTCAAAAAGGTCGTGGCCGGGCGTGTGCCCCTTGCCCTTGGTCTTGAGCATCAGAAAGCCCAGATAGGGTGTGAAGACCACCGCACCGATCCACGACAGGAGCAGCGAGATGGCCATCACCTGAAAAATCGCCACCGTATATTCGCCCGCCTGCGATTTGGCCAAGCCCACCGGCAGGAAGCCGGCAATGGTAATCAGCGTACCGGTCAACATCGGGAAGGCCGTGGCGCGGTAGGTAAAAGTCGCGGCGCGCATCCGATCCCATCCCTCTTCGAGTTTGCGCGCCATCATCTCGATAGCAATCATGGCGTCGTCCACCAGAAGACCCAACGCGAGAATCAAGGCGCCCAGCGAAATGCGATGAATTTCCATGCCCAAGAGCCACATGCACAGCAGCGTTCCGGCCAGAACCAGGGGCACCGTCAGCCCGACGACGGAGCCGGTGCGAAATCCGAGGCTCAGGAAGCTGATGAGCAGCACCGCCGCCAGCGCCTCGAAGAAGGTGCGCAGGAATTCGCCGATGGCCGTTTTGACCACGCGCGATTGATTGGCGACCCGCTCGACCTCGATGCCCACCGGGAGTTCCCCCTCGATCCGAGTCATGGCGGTTTCAAGCGCTTTGCCCAGTTCCAGCACATCGCCTTTCCTGTTCATGGTGACACCGAGCCCGATGGCTTCCTGACCGTTGAAGCGCATCTCGAATTCCGGCGGATCGGTATAGCCCCGCGTCACCTTGGCGAAATCGCTGACTCTGATGGTCCGGCCATCGAGACGCACGGCCAGGTTCGCCACGCTATCCACCGAGTCGAATGGGCCGGTGAGTCGTATGGGGAGATTGCGCTGCGAGGAAAACACCGTCCCGGCTGGCACCATGCCGTTCTGCGCCTGGAGTACCTGGGCGACCGCCGCGGTGTCCAGACCCAGTTCGGCCAGCTTCTTGTCGGAAAACTCGACGTAAATCTTTTCGTCCTGGACGCCGATGAGATCGACTTTCTCGACATCCTTGACGCGCAAGATCTGCTGCCGGGCCGAATCTGCCGCAGCTTTCAGCTCGGCGTAGCTGAAGCCTTCCCCGGAAAAGGCATACAGGAGGCTGTAGGTATCGCCGAACTCGTCATTGAAGAAGGGGCCGACGATGCCGGGCGGCAAGCTCATGCGGATGTCACCGACCTTCTTGCGCACTTGATACCAGAGATCGGGAATTTCTTTAGGTGGCGTATCTTCACGGGGTGAAACGAAAATGACCGATTCGCCGGATTTCGAGTAGCTGCGCAGGGTGTCCAGGTTTGGCAACTCCTGGATTTTCTTTTCCAGACGGTCGGTCACCTGTTGCTCTGTTTCCAGCGCGGTCGCCCCAGGGTAGAGGGTTTTGACGACCATCACCCGGAAGGTGAATTCCGGGTCTTCCCGCTGTCCCAGCTGGAAATAGGCGACAATTCCGCCGAGCAGCACCAGCACCATGAGAAAACCGGTGATGGAGCGATGTTCGAGTACCCACTCGCTCAGATTGAAATTCTTCATGGCTGATACTCCTTGCTTTCGGCGACGTAGCCCTGCATGGCCGCCGCGACCTTTTCCGGCAAGCGCACTGCCTGTCCCTCAGCCAGGCGCTGTACCCCGGCGCTAACGACTAATTGTCCAGACACGACTCCCGCAACGACAATGCGCTCTCCGTCCAGTGGCTCGCCCAGCCGAACCGGTACGGATTTGACCGTGCTGCCTCCTTCTTCCACCAGCCACACACGCGGACGTCCAGGCTCGTTCTGCGGGGTGAATACGGCCGAGAAAGGGACGGTGATGCGAGGTGATGTAGTCACGGGAATCCACACCGTCGCCGTCATGCCGAGCCGTGCTTCATCCTGCCTCTCAAGGAGTGTCGCCTTGACGCGATAGGTGCGGCTGGTTGGGTCGGCCGCTGCCGCGATTTCGCGGATACGCGCCGTATACCGCCGGTCGCCGTCAGCCCACAGGGTCACGCTGACTTTCTGATGGAGATCGATTCCGGCCACGCGCTGCTCGGGGACATCAATATGGATTTCCTTCTCATCAAGACGGGCCAGCTTGATGACGGGCTGACCGGCAGTCACCACCTGCCCCGTCTCGACTTCCAGTCCCGTGACCACACCATCCCGATCCGCCAACAGATCGGTATACTGTAATTGGTTGGTCGCTTGGCTCAGTTGAGCTTCCAACGTCACCACCCGTTCCCTCGCGGTGGTGTACGCAGTGTCGTGTCGGTCGAACTCGGCTGGACTAATGACCCGCTGATTGAGGAGTTCGCGGTAACGCATCAGATCATCCCGGGCAAAATCCCGTTCAGCCTGGGCTGAGTTGAGCTGGGCTTTAAGCGCTTCCGTTCCAAGCCGGTAATCGGTGGAATCAAGACGCGCGACGCGCTGACCTTTGCGCACTCGATCACCCACCTCCACGTGACGGTCAATCATTTTGCCCGATACCCGGAAGGCTAAAATCGTCTCGTATCGTGCCCGCACTTCCCCGGCGAAACTCATCACGCCGGCTGCGGCCTCATCCCCGATTCGGACGACCTTCACAGGCCGTGAGACCTGCTGGGATGGTTTGTCTTGAGGGGTGCACCCAAGAAACATCGTGAGTGGTAGCAGCAGGCAAGCTAGGAATTTGCCCCGCACTGCCGTGATCAACATTTTTGGTTTTGCCATTTTGTCTCCTCTCTCGGTTTCTTGCTCGGTTAGTGATGGGTTCAACTAAAAATCTTGTCCCTGTTTGAGGTTAAGGTGGAGAGCCTGCTGCCAGAGTGCCATGTATCTGTATATGCAAG
The DNA here is from genome assembly GCA_030859565.1 of Pseudomonadota bacterium. Classification (NCBI taxonomy): domain Bacteria; kingdom Pseudomonadati; phylum Pseudomonadota; species Pseudomonadota bacterium. Next base: position 7,225 of record JALZJW010000042.1, on the reverse strand, counting down.
TATGTAATCAAAAAAATACACCTACCCTGCTGGAAGCCCGATCATGTTTCCTACGAGCTTTCGCAAGAGTCTCGCTCCATTATCCCCAATAAGGTTTTGTGTGCGATCCTGTGCCTTACGCCAAGAAGGAACGATTTGATGCAGAAGATCACGACCTTTGGCCGTAACCTGCAACGGCGAGCCTCGCCCGTCTTCTCCATCTATAATCTCTTCTACCCAACCATTAGTCAGCATAATCTTTAGATTACGTGTCAGCGTTGATGGGTCGAGGTGAAGGCGCTTGCCAATGTCGATACGCCGAACGGGGCCGATCCTCGCCACAGCCACCAGGAGATTGAGTTGTGTTGCTCTCAGACCGAATGCGCGCAATTCATCATCGTAGATGCCCGTGAGAACACGATTGAGTATGCGTGCACGACTAAACAGACACTCACACCTTATCTGATCAATAATACCGTTATCGTACTTCATTTTGTTCGATTCCATTTTCACCGGTGCGTAGTGTTGCATATACAAATAGATCTTGTCAAGCCAAAATTTGGTCCAGATCCCCGCACCACTCGGTCACCATGAACCCGCTGCAACGGGACACCGCTCCATGCTGTTGATTCGTTCCCAAATTGGAGTTACCGCCTCTCTGGAATTTTCTCTTGGAACGGCAACTGCTGTCGCCAAGTACCGGGCGTGCGGAAACAACTCGGTTTTCAGGTAACTGATGGGCGGTACGATGTGCGAGAAACGTGTCTGTCGAGATTGCTAATTATAAGGCGAACTCCGACCTAGTTTCAGTCTTGTCAAAGCCGGATCCACAACACGACCCAGGAATAGGATGCTGCCGGTGCGGTTGTCGCGGATTAGGTACATGAAGGGGCGGTCGGCGCGGAACGTGGCCCGCGGTGGTGCCGAAACGATTTCCATCAGCTCCGCCGTGGACGCCGCCGCCTCAGTGCCAGCCTCATTGACATCCACAAACGCTTTATGCACTACGTGGCTGACGAAGAGCCGTTCGCGCTTCGTCATGTCGCTGAAGTCGGCTTTATCGCGATCAAAGGAGAGCGGCATGCCCATATTCGACAGCACGTCCTTGAGCATGAACTCAGAGGTCAGCTTGAACTTCGGCAACGTCACGTCTACATTGTGGTCGGACAGCCTGGCTAGCCACTGCGACAGGTTGGCCGCCGTCAGTCTCTTCTCGAAGGCTGGCAGAGCGTCGGCCTTGTTGGGCAGTAGCACAATCATCGATAGGTCGCGGTCCTCATAGAGCAGCTCCAGTGCCTCGAAGCCCTCCCCTTGAAGTAGTTAGTGCGGTTGGGGCTGCGCATCAGCTTCGCCTTGACCTTCTTGCCGTCGGCCACGCTGAAGTCCCCGTCTGTGGTTTTCTTGGGCAAAAAGGGGCGCCTCCAGGCGCCCTTGAAATAGATGGCATTGGTCAGGACCAGGCGTGTGTCTTCGGTGAGGATGTCGGGCTTGATTATCTCTTTGATCTTGTCCTTGGTTTGCTCCTCGACCCAAGCGTTGATGGTCTGGCGCGCCTCTTCGCGGCCGTTTATGAAATCAACCTCCTTCAAGCCGGCGCCGTAGTAGTTCTCGGTGGTCTTCAAAAAGGCAGGCAAAAAGCTGTAGTCCTTCTGGCCCCAGAGGTGGTTGGCGCTATGGAGCTGATATTTGAGCTGAACCGTGCGCCCCTGGCCGGCACCTTGGATTTCCTTCCTAAGATTGCCCCACGCAGGGTGCAGCCGATCCTGCTCGAGCGTAAAGTGCAGGGTCGTTGCTATCTGCATTGCCGTCTCACCGCGGGCGCCGGCGTAGGTCATGGCGAGCGCGTTGGAGATACTGTAGGGCGAGAAGAAAAGGTTGCCGTCCTGCTGGGCTAGGTGACTATACAAGTCGAGGGCAAAAATGTTGCTGTCCTTGACGACCGTGGCGGCGTCGGAATCAGGTTCGGTCGGCGGCTGGGCATTAGTCAAGCCGTGGGCGAAAGCCAGGCAGGCGGCCAAGGCGATAGTTAGATGTTTCATGGTGATTTCTCAGTGTGTTTTGCGGTGGTTCTGCGAACCAGCGCGCCCGAGCGGAAGAGCCGCTTCAAAAAAGACGTGGGAACACGGCAAATAGAACATCTTACTAGACCAGTTGACGCGCACTGACAATTGGCGTTCCGAAAAATATTGTGGAGGGTTTTCGATGATTTTCACGCGTTAATTGCGATGGAGAACGGCTATAGAAGCCTATTAGCGTTGGTCCTCGACCCAGCTGCTTAAGCCACAAACGAATATTTGAACAGCAAGCGCTGCTTGGCATACGGGCGGCATCCAAAATTAGTGGTCACATTGGAGCTGAATACTCGGAAATTTTTGCGCATTACACTGACGAACGAATCCCATGCGATTAGGCTACCCCGATTTCTCAGCGACTCGCTAGCGGTTGGCCAAAAACCGGAGTAACGCCCGGTCGAAGATTAAATGCGCAGCACAAAATTACGCCTTCGCTTCGTCTCCCCTTACCTTCCTCCAAAAAAAGACCCCGCCGGGTGGCGGGGTCTCGTGAAACCTGCTTACGCAGTGCTTGATGTTTAAGCCGGCTGCACTGCCGCCGCCGACGGGCCCTTCGGGCCCTGCTCCACGTCGAAGGTTACGTTTTGGCCCTCCGCCAGGGACTTGAAGCCGTTACCCTGGATGGCAGAGTGATGCACGAATACATCCTTGCCGCCGTCCTGCCGGGTAATGAAGCCGTAGCCCTTACTGTCGTTGAACCACTTTACTGTTCCTGTAATCACGGAAATACCTCTGTTTGGTTGAATTGGAATGGTGCAATCCCGATCCTGAAGGCGACATGCGGGAGTAACGACCGAAAAAACTGGAGGGACTTCCGAACTGACTACAAGACGTGCACTGCAACGAATATAGTATAAGCGGCATGGACACAAAAAGCTATAATCGCTATTACTGGCGTTGGTGAGCGAAACAGACATGCTCGGTGGCGACCAAGCTAGCCGAGCATTTTCTTAATCGTCGTTTCGTACTCCGGAAAGTACCGACAGATGACGGGCAGTTCGAAGCTCCGCAGGATACTAGTATTGGGCTCGCGGGCTAGCAAGAACGCAAACGATTTCTCGACAAGCGTCTCGGCGCGCACCCGCCCACCTGTCAGCTTCTTATAGTAATCGGGCTCCACCGTCACCGTGTGGGTGGTCGTGGTCGTGCCCGTGACGGTTACGTTGAATGTTTTGTCATCTATCGGCTGGACCGAAACCATACCCAGTATTTTTCTCCAAATTCATCGATTGTCAGCGGCAAGCGTGCACATGAGCGCAGCAGGGTCGAGGCCAAAACGGGATGATACGTGCAAGTATTTCCAGCCGTTCAGGGTACACGGATCGTCTAGTACAACGCCAGTAGTCTTCAGCTAGCCACGAAGCGCATTGGCGGGAAATATTTGCGGACGACAAGTCACGCTGCGTCAACCGGCTTACCCACCATGCCATCCAATGCTGATGCTAAAACTCAGCGTTATTATCGGCCTTGCTATTATCACTCTCCACATTGAAATGCAGACAGTGCCCCAGTAGCTATACGGCTATGGAAAGTGGCGCTGTACGAAGCGATAGATAGTTGCGGGTCGGTGTAATCAGGGGCAACAACGTGACAGTGCCCCACTACCGGACAGCGCAAGAACCGCGCACGAGCATCGCATGCGACGCCGTGCGCCGCGTCAATCGAGGTGCAGCCTATCGCCACCGGGTGTGAGGGGATAACAAAATCCAGCGTCGCACGCCGGACTTGTAGCAGGTGTTGGGATAAAGGGCGTCATAGCTCGCCCATTCCTGGGGAGTCAAGTGCGGACAACTGCGCCCCATCACCTTGGCGATCGGCATGTCCGGGTTCTCGTTGGCCCAGTCGCGCCAAGCAAGGAAGCCTTCGCCGAACGGTACGTCGCCAGTGGCGAGCGCCGTGTTCATGACCAGCGCTCTCCGCAATCACCACGTCTTTCCAAATCGCTTTCATACAACTCCTATTGCACAAATCGCGGATTGCGAATCGAAATCCGCAATCCGCATTCAAGCGGCCTTCTTCAACATTCCGTGCGGATCAAGCACAAACTTCCGCGCCGCGCCCTTGTCGAAATCGGCGTAACCCTTCGGCGCGTCGTCCAGCGTGATGACCGTGACGTTGACGGCTTTGGCGACCTTGATCTTGTCGTACAAGATCGCGTTCATCAGTTGCCGGTTGTATTTCAACACCGGCGTCTGCCCGGTCATAAACGAATGGCTCTTGGCCCAGCCCAGGCCCAGCCGGATGCTCAAGCTGCCGCGCTTGGCATTGTCGTCCACCGCGCCCGGATCGTCGGTCACGTAGAGGCCGGGGATGCCCAGCGCGCCGCCCGCCCGCGTGATTTCCATAATCGAATTGAGCACCGTCGCCGGATGCTCGACGCGCGATTCCGCCCCGTGCCCGCGCGCCTCGAAACCGACCGCGTCCACCGCGCAATCCACCTGCGGCTCGCCGACGATCTGCGCGATCTGCTCGGCCAGCGGCGCGCTCTTCGACAAATCCACCACCTCGCAGCCGAACGATTTGGCCTGCTTCAAACGCGCCGGAATCATATCGCCCACGATCACGCAGGCCGCGCCTAGCAACTGCGCCGCAGCAGCAGCAGCCAAGCCCACCGGCCCCGCGCCCGCGATGTACACGATCGTGCCCGGCCCCACGCCCGCCGACACGCAACCGTGATAACCTGTCGGCAAAATGTCCGACAGACAGGTCAGGTCCTTGATCTTCGCCATCGCCTGATCTTTGTCGGGAAACTTCAACAGGTTGAAATCGGCGTACGGCACCAGCACGTATTCGGCCTGCCCGCCGACCCAGCCGCCCATGTCTACATAGCCGTATGCGCCGCCTGCGCGCGCCGGATTGACGGTCAGACAGACGCCGGTCTTCTGTTCCTTGCAACTGCGGCAGCGCCCGCAAGCCACGTTGAACGGCACCGAGCACAGATCGCCGACCTTCAGAAATTCGACGCCCTTGCCGGCCTCTATGACCTCGCCGGTGATCTCGTGCCCCAACACCAGGCCGCGCGGCGCGGTCGTGCGGCCGCGTACCATATGCTGATCGCTGCCGCAGATGTTGGTCGAGACGACCTTCAGGATCGCCGCGTGGTCAATCCTTTTGCCCTTGGGATTGGCCAGTTTGGGGTAGTTGATTTCCTGCACCTCGACCTGGCCCGGCCCTAAATAAACGACTCCACGATTCTCTGCCATTGCTGTGTCCTCCCGGATGGATGGGTTGTGATGATGGGACTGCTGGTCAGGGTTAGGGATTCTAAAAGCCCTTTTTCTTCGAAAGGGAAAGTACTGATGAACCTGTGGAATGTCAAACACGCGAATCCTCGGTCACAAGTGGAGGGATTTTTCGGCCGTTGCATCCTCGGCGCGCCAAGCAGGCCCTTCCCTGGGCCTGGCTTTCATCGGCCTGAGGTCCAAAATTTCGGGGCGTTTTAGCGTCTCGCGCGAGTGAGGGCCAAGGGAGATTGTCGGCTCAGGGAGCTGAACCGGATGGGCGGGGATATCGGTTGCGGATTACTATTCTTCTTATACATGCTGGAGAGAGGGAGGGATTCGAACCCCCGGTGGGTTGCCCCACTACGGTTTTTCAAGTGCGTAGCTGCAAAATTATTTGTTTTGTTATGTCAAGCACTTACACGCCTATACCTCGAAAAATAGCGTAACAATGATTAATCATATTTCGTCATTCTGGGTGTGACAAGGTTGTGACAAACAAGCGGGCTGGGGTGTTCTATTGTAATCATGCCTGCCTTGATTAGCTCCCTACCGGCTTGCGTTTGCCTTGGTCGAACGCGTTTCTGTCAATGTAACGCGCAAGATACTCGCAACAGCGCCCAGACCTGCGTGAGGTGTCACCGACCCGGCCTTTTGCGCGAGTCTCGCGAACGCCGAACACCGGTTGGGCGCTTTACGGTCTGAGAGAGGTATACCAATGGCGCCCTGACACCCGTGCCGCGGGGTCAGAGCACCGGCGGCTAAGCAAGGCTGGGGCAGCGTTGTCGTTCTCTCACCTCGTGGGGCACCCGGCGCGTCCTACGCCTGTCGACTGCCGCGCTAAGACGCCAAGCGCTGCCTGCAGCCCCGTCACCACCTGTGCCATGGCGTGGTAGTTGAGCTTCTCGGGCGTATCCGTTTGGCTATGGTAGTGGGAATAGCGATAGAAAGCGGTGTCGGTGACCATCACCGCCGGATAGCCTTCACGCCAGAAGGAGCGATGGTCGCTCCAGCCAACGCCTGGGACGAGCTCGAAGGTGGCGAGCGACTCCGCCGGGAAATCAGAGCAGACACGGAAGGCGGCCACCAGCTCTTTCAGTTGGCTGCGCGAGTCGAAGTTCGACACCAAGCCGATGAAGTTCGCCCGGTCTGGGTAAAAGAATCCGAACAGCGGCGGGTAGCGCTGACTGCCCGGCTCCTCGCTGTAATAGCCCAGCATCTCGAGGGAGATCATCAGCCGTATGTCGTCGCCCCGGGCGCGGGCCTCCTCGGCGTATACCTTGCTGCCCATCTCGCCCCAGTAGAAGAACGGCGGTTCCTCATTGACGAAGGCGACGAAGCGCAGCGTGCGCGCCGGCTTCGCCTGAGCCAGCGCGCCGCTGAGCTCTAATAGTGCCGCGACGCCGCTGGCGTTGTCGTTGGCTCCGGGGCTGCCTTTCACCGAATCGTAGTGTGCCCCGATGAGAATAATCTCGCTCGGCTTGTGCACGCCGGGCAGCGTAACTTCGAGGTTCTCGCTGCGCACACCGTGGGCTTCGTAGCTCTGGGACGCGACCTGATAGCCCAACGACGCCCATTGCGCGCGGAGGTAATCCGCCGCGGCCTGCAGCGCCTGGAGCGGAACACATTGCGCTCGCCGATCGCCCCTGCCAGCTTGCGCACGTGGGTCTGCAATCGAACCTCAAGCGCCGCCAGTTCCGTTGCCTGGTTGACGTCCGGCGCGCGGAAGCGAGGATCGCTCATTGGGCTGCCCGCGAGGTTCAGTAAGACGAGCGCGAATCCAACCATCGGAGGGACATTACGGCATTACACTTTGCACACCTGCCCGATCTGAACGTCACCTTAACCCGACTTAGCCGATTCGCCCCCGTTTTCGGGCTGAGGCGTCGCGTAAGTACTTGGATTTTAAGTGCAGGGGGCAGTAAATTGGCGCAAAACCGCTGTAGTGAAGAC
>JALZJW010000041.1 GCA_030859565.1 Pseudomonadota bacterium | reverse complement strand
TCTTGGGCAACCAAGATCCGGGCATGATCTCGCTACCGTCCGTTACCACCATTGCGCGGATCACGAGATTCTCAAGCTCGCGTATGTTGCCCGGGAAATCATAGGCGCATAAGGCTACCAGGGTCTCGCGCCCGCTGGCGGCGGAGCGCGTGATGCGGAGTATCGTGCTTCATCAAGAACATGCGACACGATCCCATCGATCCTGCAATCGCCGAGGCCATCCACCGGATCGGCCGTGTGATGAGCCTCAAAACCATTGCCGAGTCGGTGGAGGATACGCCGACGCTCGAGGCCCTCCGGGCGATCGGCGTGGATTACGCCCAAGGGAGGGAGATCGCCCCGCCGAGAGCGCTGAATCTGAGCTGAGGGGCCAAGCGCACTTAAGGGGGACCCCAGGTACGGAAGTACGGAGGGCGTCGTTGCTACCCGCCCGCCCGGAACGCTTGCGGCACCGGCGGTGCGAAAGCCGGGGCCAGGGGCGAGTCCCCGAGCGCCAGCGAAGCTGGCCGGGGCCGAAGGCGGCCCTGCTTGGCGCGCCGAGGATGCAACGCCGCCCGCTCCGCGCACCGGGCCTGGTACCGGCCCAGGGCCCACAGAGGGAAGTAGGCGCGGTACAGCGTGTAGTCCAGGAGCGCCGTACGGAAGAAGACGCCCGCCATGTCTTGCGGCGGCCATTGGCCGCGTACGTCTTGCCTGCGCGAGAGGTAAGCGGCGCCCTGCTCGATAGCGGCCCAGGCGGGTTCGCGGGCTTCGATCAGGGTCAGCAGCGCCCAGGCCGTCTGGATAATCTGGCTCTCCGAGTGCTCTGTATAGACGCCGGTCAGACAACCACTGTGGTGCTCGCCCCAGCCGCCATCGGGCCGCTGGCGCGCCAAGAGCCACCGGCAGGCCTTGCGGATGGAAGGATGAAACACCGGTGTGCCCGCGGCCAGCAGGCCGCGCACGCCGAACATCGTACCGTAGATGAGGTACACTCCCCAGGCTCCGGACCACGCTCCGTCGGACCGCTGGCTGGCATGAAGCCAGCGCGCCGCGCGCCCGATGGCGCGCTCGAGCGCTGGCGCCATGAGATCGGGATAGCGTTCCCCGACCGCGGCGAGAGCGGCGATGCAGGAGGATGTACACTCGACCCAGGAACGGTCGGTCATGGAGTCGGCAAACATCTCCGCGGGATTCAGCCACTCGATCCTCCAACGCGTGCCGCTCGCCTCGTAGCTGCCAAAGCCGCCATCGGTGTTCTGGCAGCGCAGGATAAACGCCACGGCTTCGCCGAGAGCTTCCGGGTCCGGCGGCGGGCCCGGGCGCGCGAGCAGCGCCAGCACTGCCTCGGCCGTGCAGTCGCTCACCGGCCAGCCGTGCCACACACCCGCAAAACACCATCCGCCCTTGGGGTCGATGCGGAAGTTCTCGTCAATCCCGCCGAACGTCTGCCGGATCTGCTGACTCCGGAGAAAGGCCACGCCCCGCGCCCTGGCCTCCCCGGAGCCGGGATGCGCCCCGGCGGCCGCCAGCGCCTGCACCGCAAAAGCGGTGTCCCAGGAGGCGCTGCGCGCTCCGGTGACCCGCGTCCCCGCCTGATTATCTTCCCAGATCCAGCCTTCGAAGCGCTTGTACGCGCGGAGCAGATCGTGGTCTCCGGGGTCGTGGATCCAGAGGGCGATCATATTGAGTAAGCCGCTGACCGGCGAGATGCTGGTGTGATCTGTCGTCCGCAGCTCCCAGCGGATCCGCTCGCGCAGCCGCTTGACGATCGGCCGCCGCGCCGCGCCGGGGCGCCAGCGCTCCACGAGCGCGCCGAGCGCCCAGAGGCCTCGAAGCCAGAGCGTCGGGGGCGCAACCAGATCCCCCGGCCGCAGCGCCCTGCGGCTGGCGGCAACGTGCTTATGACCCAAGGGGTACAACTCCGTGCGCAAGGCCTCGATCACGGGTGTGCAGGATGTCTGATAGCGAGAGGCGTAGATCACGCTCATTGCCAGGTAGATGAGCCGGCTATGGCAGTAAAACCGGCCCGGGTGCAACGGCATCCAGCGGGGCAGCCGCCAGGCCTCGGGCGGCAGCGGGTTGAGGCCGTCCCAATCATAGAGGTTCAGCAGCGCGAGCCAGAGCTTACCCCAGCTCGGGATGGCCGTGACCCCGCCTTCGGCCGCGATGAATCGGGCCGCGGGGACCAGCAGGGGATCCTCCCGGTTCACCCCTAACAGGCGCGCGGCGACATAAACCAGGGCAGTGACGAAGAGGTAGGGTGAGGACTGGGGGTGCAAGCCCCAGAGTCCCGAGCCCAGTTGCGTGCGGCGGAAGTGAAGGCACAGAGACGCCTTTCGCCCAACCCCGATCGAGGCGCCGGTGATATGGCACATGAGCACGTACTGCGCCGCCAGCATCGGGCACCAGATGACCTCTCCCTCCCAGCCGCCGCCCGGCAACTGCTGGCGAATGAGCGCGCTGACGGCAAGTTTAAGAGCCGGGCCGCCTTCGGTATCCTCTAGCTCCTCATTATCCTCTGCCACGGGCTCGGTACCGGTGCCGCCCACGATCGGCGCGGACGCGGTTCCACGACCCTCAGGCGTGAGGGCCCAGGCGCGGCCGGATTGGGTCGGCAGGATCCCGCGCAGGAGCCAGTGCAGGCGCCCGGCCAGCGCCCGGGCCACCGTTGCCGCATGAGACCACTCGCCCCGCCACAGCGCCTCGCTGACGATCGCTGACAGGGCATGGGCGATGGCACGGACAAAAGAGCACGCAAACAGAACGGTCCGCGTGTCTTGGCAGGCGAGATAGCGCATCGTGCGCGTGCGTTCAGCGTTGCTCTTGCGCCACATCCGATAAATGGCTTGGCGGGTGGCGTCGGCTTCTTCGCTGCTCTCGGTCAGGGCCTGATAGAGGCCGACGGCCAGTAGCTCGGCGACCCGCGTGGCCTGCCGCCGGCGAGACTGATAATCCGCCGGATCCGCGCACTCGGCGAGGCACAGGGCATCGCCGAAGCCCAGGGTTATCCCGACCGCGGTCAAGGGGTGGTGATGGCCGACGGCATCCCCGGCAAGAAACACGTGATCGCGGCCGTAGTCACTGCGCGCCCTGATTTCGTTGGCCGCGCCCTCGAAGGTCCCCGTGAGGAGGGCCGCGCGAAAGGTCGGCCGCAGCGCGCTAGGCAGCACCGCCGCATAGCCCTCCCACAGGTAAGCCGCACGCTCCTGGCGTCCGCGGCGGTGCACAGGCACGTCCAGGATCAGGCGTACTTGATGCGGGGTAATGCGGTAAGCGAGGACCGGGCCGGGGCCGCCGAGTAACACATGCCCAAACCCCTCGAACGGGAGCTCCACGTCGCGAAGCAATAGGCCGACCATACGCGAGCAGATGGCGTGATCGACCGGCAGGCCGAGGCTGGCGCGGACAATGGAGCGGCGCCCATCCGCCCCCACAATGCGGCCGGCGATGATCGAGCCCACTCCACCCCGCTGCACATAGCGTACGCTGTGACCCTCGATACGGCGCACCCGTGCCGAGGTCAGATAGTCCACATTGGGGTGCGCGGCGGCGGCGGCGCGCAGGGTCCCAACCAGCGCGCTGTGCTCACAACTGAGTCCCGGTGCCCCGCCGGCGTAGGGCAGGAGGCAGGGCGAGGAACCGTCGTCCGGAAACACCACAAAACCCTGACCAGCCGAGTGCTCCGGGATCGCGGCGGGCAAATCGATGCCGATCTGTCGCAATACCTCTATGGCGGGGGGATGCAGCCACTCTCCGGCCAAACGTTGCGCCGATCTCGGATTGGCCTCAAACAGTGCGACCCGTGCCCCGCGGCGGGCATGGGCCAGGGCCGCGACCGCGCCGACCGGTCCCGCGCCGACCACGGCGACGTCAAAGTGTGGGACCCTCGACGCTGTCATAGGTTGGGGCCGAGCGATACGGGGCGGCGCCGGTAGCGAACCCGGCACGGCGGCCGCGGTCCGGTGACCCAGCTTCCATAATCCGGTGCGGGCGGCGGCGAGATCAGATCGAGATCGTAGCGCGACAGCAACAGGCTCCACAGGGCTTTGATTTGCATGTACGCGAAGTGCATCCCGAGACAACGGTGCCGGCCGCCGCCAAAGCCAATCAGCACATGGGTCCCCTGTTTGTGTTCCTCGCGCGGCGGGGCGAACCGATCCGGGTCGTAGCGCTCGGGGTCCTTGAAGACCGTGGGCAAGCGGTGCGAGAGGAGGGGTGAGACCATGGCCAGGGTCCCGGCTCGAATGCGAAAGCCGTGGTACTCGAGGTCGCCGAGGGCCTTGCGCACCAGCAGGATGAGCGGCGGATGCAGGCGTTCGCCTTCACGGACGGCGTGCTCCAGCGCCATTTGGCTCTTCAGGGTATCCAGGCTTAAGGTCTGGCCCTGAGCATAAACGGCCTGGATCTCGGCCACGACCACGGCCAGGTACTGGCGGTGCCGCAGCAGATCGATCCCGACCCAGGCCGCGAGCACGCTGCTCGTGTGCTGACCCGCGAACAGCACGGTGAGCAAGAGACCGGTGATTTCCTCATCGCCGAGCGCACTGCCATCGGTATAGCGCGCTTCCATCAGCGCCTGCATGAAGTCGCCCGGGCGCGTGCCGGTCCGCCGCCGCTCGGCCAGGATGCCGCGCATCAGGGAGGCCACTTGGCGGCGGGCCCGGTCTCTCTGTATATGGCCAGGGATCGGCAGGCGCGGAAAAAAGAACCCCAAGGTATTGATCCCCCGCTGGAGATCGTGGTAAAGCTGGGCGAAGCCGGTATCGAGACGCGTGCGGATCTCCTCCCCGAGCAGGCAGCGGCTGGCGATGTTCACCGTCAGCTCGTTGGTGACCACCGGGAGGTTCATCTCGCCTTCGTCCCCCCATCTTGCGGTGTAGTCCTTGATTTCCTGATCGATGAGGCGAGCATAAGTGTGCATGGGTCCGCCCCGCATCAGGGGCGCGAGAAACCCCAGTTGCTCGGCCATGCGCTCGGGCGCGACATCGTAAGCCACACCCTTGCCGAAGATTGGGACCGTGAACTGGTAGACCTCGCGCGCGCTCAACTGATCGTCCGGGGCGCGGAAGTAAGCATCGTGGGCTTCGGGTCCGGCGAATAGAACGACCTCGCGCCCGCCAAGCCGGAACTGGAACAGCTCTCCATGCGCCCGCCAGGCCTGCTCCAGCAGGCTCAGCGGATCACGCTGAAAGGCCAGGGCCTGGCCCAGCACCGGCAATCCGCCGCGCACTCGCGGGATTGGTCTGCAGGGAGGCGTGCCGGTGACGACGGGATAGACTTGGGGTTCCATGAGTTAATAGACGAAGGGCAGCATGCGGAAGCGTGCCCTGTGCGTGTATTGGGTCCAGAGCGCCCCGTATTTCGCGTAGCAGCGGCGCTCGTCGCGCCGGGCGCGGTGGATCAAGAGGGCGATGAGCCAGGCTGGAAGCAAATAGGGTAGGACCGAGTCGAAGCCGGTGGTGAGCGTGAAGGCCAGGTAGATGCAAATCTCGCCTGAATAATTGAGGTGCCGCCCGATGCCCCAAAAGCCCGAGACCAACAAGCGGCCGCCAAGGGTCTCGGCGGGCCGCCCCCAAATCCGGACGCCGGCGTCGGCCTTGAAACGGTGTTTCTGCTCATTGGCGCCGCGGAACAGCCAGAAGCCGAACAGGAAGAGCGCCGTGAGGGCCACCGCGGCAGAGGCCGGCAGGGGATCGACCTGGTGGACGAGAAACCAGCCCGGCAGGGAATAGAAGAAGGGGACGAGCACGTAATCACCCCATATTAGCATCCCACCGAAGCGCTCGGCGACGATGTCCGAGGTATAGAGCATGCCGTATTCGAATTGAAAGTAGTTGCCGATGTAGAGCAGGGTGAAGATCTCATAGAGGAGCATCGCGCCGGACAGCGTCCCGTAAATCTCGTACTGCGCGACGGCAAATGCCGCATTGAGCAGCCCGAGCCCGATGAGCGACGGGCGGTAGCTGAAGAGCTTGAGATCGACGCCGGCGAGCCGCGGGTTCAACTCAACGCCGAAGTACAGTCCGCGCAAGGTCTCCGCCAGACGATTTTGACCCTTCTGCGCGGACGGCTGCTTGCCACGGAGGAATACGATCCCGGTGAGCACGAATGCAAACACATTGGCCGCGAGAAAAATCGGCAGGAAGTGGCGGTAAAGTACCGACAGGGACCACCAGCCGAGTAGCTGCCCGAGCGCCGCCACCAGGGCAACCAGCAGGAAGACCCGTAGTCCATTGAGGCGGTAGGCGAGTCGCCCGCCCGAGGGTAGCGGCGCGCCCTGTGCTTCCGGGCCCGGAAGCAGCCGCGAGCCGGCGAACAAGAGAATCACGAAGGCCGCGACTCCGGCCAGCGCCTCCAAGCTGGTGCCAGTGTTCAGGCTGCTCATCTAGGTGCCGGCGGCTAGGGATATCGCTGCATGGCTGGCGTAACGCCGACACTCGCTTGCGGCCCCACGCGGTCGAGATGGGCCTGCCATTTTCGGATGGTGACCTCCTGGAAGGCCCGGACGGCCGGGTTGATCTCCGCGATCGGCGCGTCCCAGTGCGCTTCGTAGCCTTCCTGCTCAGCCTCGACCGCGCCGCGATCCTGGTCCAATAGCGGTGCAATCAGCAGGCGGTTGGCGAGCCTCAGGACAAAATCCATGGCCGCGCGCGGGATCCGGACCGCCGTCCACGGGATCTTGAGCGACTCGAAATAGAACAGAAAAAAAGTCCGCGTCGTGCGCTCGTCGATGGGGAGGACAAACAGCCAGTGCTTGATCTTGTCATCAGTGTTGGACCACTGGTAAGGATACTGGTAACAGAGCCGCATGTGGTTGGTGTTGATCCGGTCGCGGTCGACGAACAATCCGGAGATCCGGCCCCGTCCCACGCGCGTGTCGTAGGCGACGTGGACGCTGTCACCGGCGGTTTCACAGCGGACCAGCCGCGCATCGTCGAACGGGCGGTACTTGCGGTGCAAGTGTGCATGGGTGAAATCGCTGACGTTATCGATGATCATTGAATGATGCGCGCGCCAGGTGAAACTGAGCGGCCGGCAGGCCCATCGATCCGGTCCTTCGATCTCCGGGATTTCCGGGATCGGCCGTTGCTCGGCCAGCGCCGGATCGCCCGGAAATAGCCACACGAGCCCATAGCGCACGCGCACGGGGAAGCTCGCGATGCGAAACTCCGGCATGCGCCGCCCGAAGAGATCGTGGGGAATGCGGACCACGCGCCCGTCACCGTCGTATGTCCAGCCGTGATAAAGGCACACCAGTTGGCAGTCATCGACTCCGCCCAGCGACAGCTTCAACTGGCGATGCGCACAGCGGTTCTCGATCGCCCGCACGCGCCCGTCCCGGCCTCTGAAGAGAGCGATGGAACGCTTCCAGAACACCACCTCGGTTACCTGGCCGGGCTGGATGTGCTCATCGACTTCCACCGCATACCAGTAATTCGGATCCAGCCCGGCCGCACGGACTTTTTGGCGCGCATTGCGGGCCTCCGCGAAGCTGGGCGGGGAAGGGTTGGTTGGAAGGTGCTTTCCGTTGATTGTCGCGGCCTCAGGTTTAGGGCAAGGCCATGCGGTGGGCCACCGCGGGTCCGCAACCCGCCGGGGCGCTCGGCGCTCGCGCCGCGGCATGATGAATAGCGCCCCGCGCATAATGAAAAGCGTAGGCCTCCTCCACCGCGGTGCGGACGCTCGTCGGCCGGTAGCCGAGCTCGGTGCGGGCCTTGGTGAGATCGGCGTGCCGGCACTTGCGCAGCAAGCGAATAGCGCCCGGCGTCAAACGTTGCTGAACGCCGGGGTGGAAGCGGCTTAGGTAGGCGCTCGCCATCTCGGCGCAGGCCAGCATCAGGGGTGCCGGAAGGCGGCGGCGCGGGCCCGCCACACCCGAGATCTCCGTGAACAGATCGAGCAGCTCGTCGAGCATCAGGAATTCCGTGCTGAAAATATACTTGTGCCCCGTCCGGCCCTTGTGCATGCAGAGCAGATGAGCTTCCACGATATCGCGCGCCGCCACGAATTCGAAGCCGCCGCGGAGGTAGGCGCGGAGGTTCCCGTTGACAAAGTCGCACAGGGTCCGGCCCAGGCGCGAGGGCCGGAAATCATTGCCGCCGATGATGGCGCAGCAGGTAGCCATCACGACATCGAGGCCGTCGATGACGGCTTTCAGGCATTCGTGCTCGACCAGAACCTTGGAGCGCTCGTAAGGCATGCTGCGCTCGAAGGGATAGAACTGCATGGTTTCATTGCTCGGCGCGGAGGGTGCGTCGAGATCATACCCGACGGCGCTAAAAGAACCGGTGACAACGACGCGTTCTACGCGCGCCTCGCGCGCCGCGCGCAACAGATGCTGCGTCCCGATCACGTTACATTCATAGATCTCCCTCTGGTGCCGGGCATCCCCCTCGATGGTCGAGAGCTTGGCCGCGCAGTGATAGATCCGTCCGCACCGGGCGACGGCGGCACGGGTGGCGGGAAAGTCCCGCAGGTCGCCGAAAACGCGCTCGACCGCCAAGCCTTCCACGGCGGCGCTATCGCTAGCCTCGCGCAGAAGAACACGGATCGGATACCCCTCGCTGAGCAGCCGGCGCACCAGATTGGCGCCGAGGTGGCCCGAAGCGCCTGTCACCAGCACCGGTCTGTGGCGCTTGGAGGGATTCCCGTTGGCAGTCGCATGCCGGACGCCGGAGCGCGCGGACATCAATTCGATGCTCCGCGATCGCGTGTAACATCGGGCATCCGGCAGGTTCGGCTGGGTAGAATGATTGGGGTAGGCATCGTTTCAAGAGCCGCGGCTATCTTTCTCTCTTGCTGTTTGCGCGCGTGGCTCGGCACTCGACCGGCGTGATTTTCTCCCCTGCCCGACGATTGTCTTGCGCCGGGCACGCTAATGAATCTGCTCTGCTGTTTTTTAACACGTACCGCCGTGTGGGATCAATAACGCCGCGCACCCCGACCCGCACACGAGCGCCCGAACCAACATCTTAGCTAGAGTGCCGCATGGCTATTTCCGCCCTTAGTTGTAATCAGGGGACGGCCACCGGTGCTCTTTTATCTCCCGGCAGCGGCTCTTTATCGTAAGGGGACTATTCTGCCTCAATCGGGATGGGAATTCTGTTACGGCACTAGAATGCCATGGCGGATAGCGGGACGGGTAATGTATCCGTACGGAGGGCTGGCGCAACACGCAGGTGGGGGCGAAGTGCAGGGAGGGGGGAAGGGGGAGCGGGAGTCTCATGACGCCCGGCCCCTTCCGTAATTGCACCGCGCCCCCGTGCTGCTTCTAAGGCAAAAGAAATGCCAGTGCATAAGCTAATAATTGCGCGACGTTTTTTCTTTGATTGCGCCGGTCTTGATCGCGAAAAGTGTCATGGAATGAAGACATCTCGCGAGCGCATAAACACTGTGGCGCTCCCTAGGGGAATCGAACCCCTGTTTTCGCCGTGAGAGGGCGACGTCCTAGGCCGCTAGACGAAGGGAGCAGTTGGGAGAAGGGTGCAGTTACAGCATGGGCGCCACGCGCAGTGTATTATACGCACCGTCTACACTTTTGAAACAGCGGCCATCCCGACGGCGGTGACAACGTAATCCCGTGCTTGACGTAGCGATGCAAACCAAGGTCGCGAAGATCCCGGTAACCCCGCGGATCATACCGCGATCCGACCATATCATCTCGCGGGCCAACATCGATGAGCGCGCGCTCAAGGTCCTTTATCGCTTGAATAATGCCGGCTTTCAAGCCTTCCTCGTGGGCGGCAGTGTGCGCGATTTACTGCTCGGCCGCGAGCCGAAGGACTTCGATGTAGCCACCGACGCGCTTCCGGAGCAGGTGCGGGAGCTATTTCGTAATTGCCGCTTGATCGGCCGCCGTTTTCGCTTGGCGCATGTGCATTTCGGCAGGGACATCATTGAAGTGGCGACCTTTCGGGGCGCCGACGCGGCGGAAGAAGATGGCCGTGTCCTTACCGAGGACGGACGGATCCTGCGCGACAACGTCTACGGCAATATTGATAACGACGTTTGGCGGCGTGATTTCACGGTGAATGCCCTGTACTACAACATCGAGGATTTCTCGGTCGTTGACTACGTGGACGGGATGGACGACATCAAAGCGGGACAGATCCGGGTCGTCGGCAATACGCAGCAGCGCTTCCGTGAGGATCCGGTGAGGATGTTGCGGGCCGTGCGGTTTGCGGTCAAGTTGGGATTCAGTATCCATCCGCAGACTGCAACGCCGATCTTCGAGTTAGCGCCGCTGCTCTCGGAGATCCCGCCGGCACGCTTGTTCGAGGAGATCTTGAAGCTCTTTCTCGGCGGATGCGCCGTCCAAACATTCGAGCAACTTCGCCGCTATGGCCTGTTCGGTCAGTTGTTCCCCCAAGTAGAAGCCTGTTTAAGCGAAGAGGAAGGCGGATTTCCTCATATGTTTCTGGCCCGTGCCCTGCAAAATACCGATCGCCGCATCGCGGAGGGGAAACCGGTCACCCCGGCTTTTCTAATTTCGGCTTTGCTCTGGGATCCCATGCGGAGGCTCGCCGATGAGCACCGGGCCCACGAATTATCGCCCGCTGACGCCGATCAGCTTGCATCGGACACCGTGATTTCACAGCAAATCTCCCGCATTGCCATGCCGCGCCGCTACACGCAGATGACGCGCGAAATCTGGGCGCTACAACCGCGTCTAACAAGGCGGGCGGGTGGAACACCGTTTCGGTTGCTGAGCCACCCGCGCTTTCGGGCAGCCTACGATTTCTTGGTGCTGCGCGCGGAGGCGGGCGAGGAGGTCACCGAATTGGCCGAGTGGTGGACTGAATTCCAAGGCGCCAAGGAAGTCCGCCGGGGCGAACTTATTTCGGCGGCCAGCGAGACCGCCCCGGCGAAGAGGCGCCGTCGCCGGCGTTAGCGATGCCACGCGGCAACGGTTCGCGCGCCGCAAGCTCGGTGATCGCTTATGTCGGTCTGGGCAGTAATCTCGTCGATCCCGGTGCGCAGGTAACGCAGGGCATCTTGGCCATCGCGAGGCTACCCGAGACCCGCATAGTCGCTCAATCCTCGTTATACCGCAGCGCGCCCATGGGGCCGCCGGATCAACCCGACTACATCAACGCGGTCGCGGCCATCGAGACGGCCCAGACAGCCTACGATCTATTGGCATCGTTGCAAGCGGTCGAGGCCCGGCACGGCCGCGTGCGCGGCGTTCGTTGGGGACCCAGGACCTTGGACATTGATATTCTTCTTTACGGCGCCGAACGTATCAGCGGGCCCGGCTTGACGGTCCCGCATCCGGGACTGAGCGAGCGGGCTTTCGTGCTGTACCCGCTGTATGAAATTGCCCCGGACCTTGAGGTTCCGGGGCTCGGACCGCTCGCTGGGATCCTGAGGCATTGTGAAGGCAGGGGGATCGAGCGATTGTCCGGCCGCGCGCCAATCACTCTTTAGCGTGTTGAGCCGATGGGCGCAATCACTTTAATTTCCACGTCGGATCTGATCGAGATGAAGCGGCGCGGCGAGAAAATCGCTTGCCTCACCGCCTACGATGCGAGCTTCGCCAGGCTCGCCGACGCAGCCGGCGTCGATATCCTGCTGGTGGGAGATTCGCTCGGGATGGTGGTGCAAGGCCACGACAGCACGCTCGGCGTGCGCTTGAACGACATGATCTACCATGCGCAACTCGTGCGCCGAGGGGCGCCGCGGTCGCTCGTGGCGGTCGATATGCCGTTCATGAGTTATGCCACACCCTACCAAGCGCTTGGAAACGCGGGCCGCTTGCTTGGGGAGTCGGGTGCGCAGGTGGTTAAGCTGGAAGGCGGCGCCTGGTTAGCGGCCACCGTCGGGTTGCTCGGCGCGAGGGGTATCCCGGTGTGCGGACACCTGGGATTGCTGCCGCAATCGATTAATAAGCTGGGCGGGTACCGCGTTCAGGGCCGTGATCCCGAAGTCGCCAAGATGATTAAGAGAGACGCACAGGCGCTCGAGAGCGCCGGAGTGGCGATGCTGGTGCTCGAGTGCGTGCCCAGCCCGCTTGCCGCCGAGATCAGCGCATCGGCGACGATTCCGGTGATCGGCATCGGCGCCGGTCCCGGCTGCGACGGACAGGTGCTGGTCGTTTACGATATGCTCGGGATCAGCGAGCGGCTGCCCCGATTCGCGAAGAACTTTCTGGCCGTACGCGCCGGTATCGAGGAGGCATTCCGCGATTACGCCCGGGCGGTTAAGCGCGGTGAGTTTCCTGGCACAGAGCACGGTTTCGAGTGATCCTTAGCGTCGCTCGGATCGTGGAGCTTAAGGAGATCGTCACAGCTTGGCGCGATCGGCGTCAGCGGATTGCGCTCGTGCCCACGATGGGGAACCTGCACCGAGGGCATTTGGCCCTCGTCGAACAGGCCCAGCGCCTTGCGAGCCGCACGGTTGCCACCCTGTTCGTCAATCCCATGCAGTTCGTGGCCGGGGAGGACCTCGATCGTTATCCGCGTACCTTCGAACAGGATCGCGCGCTTCTCGACGCGGCGGGCGCCGATGTTCTGTTTGTTCCCGAGGTGGCGGCACTGTATCCCAACGGCCTCGATCCGCACACCGAGGTCCGCGTGCCCGGATTGGGTACTACGTTGTGCGGGGCGTCTAGGCCCGGGCATTTCACCGGGGTCGCGACCGTTGTGATGAAGCTGCTGAATCTGGTGCGGCCCGATTTCGCCGTCTTCGGCGAGAAGGATTACCAACAGTTGCTGGTGATTAAACGCATGGTCGCGGATTTGTGTATCGAGGTAGAGATTCATGCCGTGGAGACCGCGCGCGCGCCCAACGGTCTCGCGCTGAGCTCACGGAATGCGTATCTCACGGATGTAGAAAGAGCGATCGCCTGGCGTTTGTATGAGGCGCTTTGCGAGGCCCGTGACGCGCTAACGCGTGCGGCGCCGAGCATTCAATCCATCCAACAGCGCGGTCGCGCGCGCTTGGTGGAAGCCGGATTCAATGCCGATTACTTTGCCGTCAGGCGCGCCAGCGATCTCATCGAACCCGCTCCAGAAGATAGCGATCTCAGGATCTTAGCCGCCGCCTGGCTCGGTAAGACGCGCCTCATAGACAACCTTGCAGCGCGCAAGTTCGTTGAACGATAGCGACCTTTACGCCATAATCGCGGTCAAACTATCACTGGCTCGGGACGCAATGTATATCACCTTGCTCAAAGCGAAACTCCACCGTGCTCGCGTTACGCATGCGGAACTTGATTATGAGGGATCCTGTGCGATTGACGCGCGCTTGCTTGACGCCGCCGGGATCCGCGAGTACGAGCAGATCCATATCTACAATATCGCCAACGGCGAGCGCTTTACGACCTATGCGATCCGGGCGGAACCGGGTTCGCGGGTGATCTCCATCAACGGTGCGGCGGCGCATAAGGCGAGCCCTGGCGATCGCGTGATCATCTGCGCCTATGCCGGATTGCAGCGTGAAGAGGCGGCCGCCCACCAACCGACGCTTGTCTACCTGGATGACCGTAATAAGATCACGCGCATCGGTCATTCGATACCGATGCAAGCCGCCTGAGGGGCGCGTGGCTCACGGGAGATTCTTGACATCGAATCACGGCCAAGTAAGATGGGCAGGGTACGCAGCAGGTTCTGCGGCATTACTTAAAAATACAGACAGGTATTAAAAAGAGGTTCGAACACCATGGGTGGAATTCTTGACGCAGTTGAGATGCTGAAGACTCCGGTCGGAATGGTTGTATTGGTGGCTCTTATCGTAGGCGGTTATTATTTATATCGTTACGTGATGAAAGATTAACCCCAAGCGCAACCCCTCTTAAAATCCGGAACGGGCAAGGAGGCGCGCGCCGCCGTGCCCGGTTCCGTCCTCGTATTTGCCCCACCGTTCGCGCGTTGTTCTCGATTAGAAACCGCCAACCGAGCGTTACCGTTGAACGTAATAGTTAGTTAGCGTTCTAACGCGGGATATCCCTATGAACAGGAACCGTTGGTTAATTGTTTTCGTAGCTGTCGTCATCCTGGCCGGGGTAATGGTTTGGTTCGTTCCCGGCTTACTTCCGACCTCGTACCAGTTCGGGCCCACGAGTGCGACGGCCGTGGTGCCGAGTACCGGTGAACCGCCTTGTCCCGACGAGCGCCCGGAATGGCGGGAGGCGCAGGTGATCGAGGGCGTCACGATTGAAGAGTCCCCGCTTTGCACTCCCGACAATCCTTACGCGGTCGCGGCCTTCGTCAAGGGCACGAACAACATCTCGATGGATACGCTGATGAAATCGGGGCTGTCGCCGGACACCGTGGCGTTGGAAAAGGACCGTGACGGCGACGGTGACCCGGACGATGCGCATATTCGTCTCGAGGTCGCCGAGCTCAATGGGCGATCACCCGATGTCGCCTTCCCCGTTCCCGCCTATTCGATCGCGCCCGGGATCCAACCGGGATTTTGGGTCTTCGTGCCGAAAGCGCACGGCATGGCGACCAAGAATTTCGAAAGCTACGAAGCCAATGAGTTATTGCGGGTGCCTTCACCCACCATCCGAGTCGAGGTCGGCGACCGGGTGAAGATCACGCTGGAGAACTCCCATTACTTACCGCATACCATTCATCTCCACGGTGTTGACCATCCCTACTACCTCGACCATCCCCTGCATGGGGAGCCACGCGGCAACGACGGCGTCTCCGAGACCAGCCACATCCCGGTGATGCCTGGGGAAAGCTTTACCTATGAGTTCACGCCCAGGCAGCCCGGCACGATGCTTTATCATTGCCACGAACAGGCGCCCATCCATGTCGGCATGGGCTTGATGGGCATGATTGTGGTCGAGGAGAACCGCCCCAACAACTGGCCACAAACCTTGAATATCGGGGCCGGCCACGTCCGGCACCCCTCGGTTGCGGTCAAGGAGGCCTATGGGAAAGAGTACGACCTCATGTATCAGGAAGTCGACAAGGAAATGCACGACCTCATCAAGACCGCGAACGACCCGCGGTTGATCGGGCTCTTGACAACGCGCGAGTATGATGTCACCCAGGCGAAGCCCGAGTATTTCCTCCTCAATGGGCGCTCGTTTCCCTATACGTTGCGCGAGTCGATCATCGTCGTGGATCCCAACGAAAAGGTGAAGATCCGAATGGCCAACGGAGGCTCCGATCGCGCCGTCGCGATTCACACCCACGGCCATAAACCCACGATCACCCATTACGACGGGGTGTTGCACAATCCGGCGGCCCGGGTGCAGCGGGATGTCTTCGATCTCAGCCCCGCCCAGCGCTACGATCTCGAGCTCAGCACCGTGGACGACGGGCTGCATAGCTTCGGGCCCGGTGTGTGGATGATGCACGACCATAAGGAGAAGGCCGTCACCACCCATGGGCAGTTCCCCGGTGGGAACATTACCTTGATTGCATACCGGTCCTTCCTGAGTAAAGGGGGGTTGCCCGTGATGGGCGGGATGGAGCTGGCACCGTTCTTCACCCAAGAGTTTTATCAGCGCAAGGTCCCGGTGTGGGGCACGATCGATGAAGAAGGCGTCCTCGGCGATCCGGCGGCAGCGGACCCGACCCTGGGGCGTCCGGTGTTGCTGGCCTTCGTGGCGGGGCTGCTAATCGCGGGTGTCATCGTGTTCCTGCGCTCGCGCTTAAAACGCGGAGGGACGGCGTAGATGCATCGGCGTGTATTGCTATTTGCCCTGGGTGGGTTGGCCGTCGTGGCGGTGGTGGTCTGGCGGGCGAGCACGACCGGAAACGCGGGGGCGCCCCCCCGCGAGCAAAAAGCCACCGCTACGTCTGACTATCGGCAACCCACGCTCACCGCCGCCGCGGGTGCGCACGCGCATCACCACCCGGGCATGTCCATGGATATGCAAGGGGCGGTAATGGGCGAAAATAAGGATCGATTACCGCAAGACTGCCCGCAAATCACGGAGGACGTGAAGTTTACCGTGCATGCGGGCAGAAAGCACGCACGCCGCTTCCCGGGACTGATGTTCGCCTATGACCAGCAAGAATGGAACGTGCCCCCCTGTAGCCGGGTGACCGTAACCTTCGTCAACGATGACGATATTCGCCACCAATGGATGATGCACGGGCTACCGAAATATATACATCCCCAAGGGATGTTTCACCTCGAAGTCACGGGGCCGGGTGAGAAAAGCGGGACGTTTATCGTGCCTAGCGGCGACAAGACGTATTTCGTACATTGCGATATGGCGCAGCACACGGAAAAGGGCTTGAAGGCACAACTCAAAGCGGGCGCGGGAGATATGGACTTGCCGAGCATTCCCGGCTTGACTGCCACCATCAACGTGGACACTTACCCGATTGGCTGGGGCGCGGGCTCGGTCGGTATGGTGCTGACGGCCGGATTCGCCGGGGCTCTTCTTGGGGGTTTTTTGTTTAAACCGCACGGCGGGCGCCGGGAAAAACACCAAGGACAATCAATTCAATCGCTCTAAGCTCTAGCGATACCTCTCTCCTGGCAGGGAATGCTGGAAAGCGCTGGGGGACTCTCTTAGAGTCCCCCAGCGTGTCCAGCGCGATGTCTTACTGATTGACCGATGGTTGCTGTGCTTGTTCCTCTTCACTCATAGGCGCGTTCGTCGAACCCTGGGTGTTAGACGATGCGGGCGGATCATACCCGCAAGCCCCTAAGTTCAATGAAAGCAACGCAAAGGCCAGAAGCTTGAGAATGCTAGTCATATTAAATGCCTCCTCACAATTTCGGGTTTTTATTGATGAGCCACCACCTCGGTTAAGGTGGAGCAACTAAAGGATAGGCAATCGTCCTTCATTTCTCAATAGGCAGGTTGGCGTTTCGCCAACAATTGCTAAGTCTACATTATTTTCGTTAAATTAGAAGGAGAGAAGTTCCGAACGCATCCGAGGTCGGGCAACGAGGCCACCGGGACGCGTTTGCATAACAATAAACCGCATCCTCACAGAAAAACAATAGGGGAAGACTTATGAAGATCGCCGTACCCAAAGAATGCGCGGCCGGAGAACAGCGCGTCGCGATCGTTCCCGAGGTTGTCGCGCGCTTTGGAAAGCTTGGGGTCGAAGTCCTTATCGAAGAGGGGGCAGGCGTTGCCGCCTATCAGCCAGATCAGGCGTACACGGCGGCCGGTGCCACGGTCGTCCAGGACACCGAGCGGCTTTACCGCGAGGCGGATGTCGTGCTTCGCGTCCAGCCTCCAACGATCGAAGAGGCGCACCAGCTTCGAGAAGGGGGTATCGTCGTGGGATTCATGGCACCCCATAACAGCGCGGAGCTGGCGAAGGTGTTTCGGAATCGAAAGATCACAAGCTTGGCCATGGAGCTTATTCCCAGAATTTCCAGGGCCCAGTCGATGGATGCGCTGTCCTCGCAGGCGTCGGTGGCAGGGTATAAAGCGACGCTCATGGCTGCTTACCGGCTCAGCAAGTTCATACCGATGCTCACCACGCCGACCGGGACCATCCGTCCGGCAAAGTTTCTCATCATCGGCGTCGGCGTCGCCGGCCTGCAGGCAATCGCGACGGCCCGGCGCTTAGGCGCGATCGTGGAGGCTTACGATGTACGCCCGGCCACCAAGGAGCAGGTGCAGTCTCTGGGCGCCAAGTTCGTCCAAATGGACATTCAAGCTGATTCCGCCGGTGGCTATGCCCGGGAGCTTACCGAAGAGGAAAAGCGACGGCAGCAGGAGCTGATTGCTAAGCACGTGGGCCAAGCCGACGTGGTGATCGCTACCGCCGCGATTCCCGGCCGTCCGGCGCCGAAGATCATTACCCGGGCGATGGTAGCAGCGATGAAACCGGGTTCCGTGATCATCGATTTGGCCGCGGAAAGCGGCGGCAATTGTGAACTGACAAAACCCGACAAGGGCGTAAAATTTCACGATGTGGAGATCTGCGGGCCGGTCAATATGCCGAGCACGCTTCCGGCGCATGCGAGCGAACTGTACGCTAAGAACATGTTCCATCTGCTGGCGCTGATGGTCAAAGACGGCAAGCTAGAACCCGATTGGGATGACGAAGTCTTGCGAGACAGCACATTAACACGCGATGGGGACATCAAGCACGGTCCAACTCGCGCTTTAGTCGAAGGAGAATAACAATGATCGAAGGCTTCGTTGCACTTTACATCTTTATGTTGGCGGCGTTTACGGGTTATGAGGTTATTAGCCGTGTCCCGGTGATTTTGCATACCCCCTTGATGTCGGGCTCGAACTTCGTGCACGGTATCGTGCTGGTCGGCGCCATGGTCGCCTTGGGTAAAGCAGATCCCAACAGCACGCTCGAGTTGGCGATCGGATTTACCGGGGTGATCCTGGCCGCTGGTAATGTGGTTGGCGGCTACGTGGTGACCGAACGTATGCTCGAAATGTTTAAGAGCAGCAAGAAGAACAAATAAGGAAAACAAATGAATACGCTCATCCAACTCGCCTATTTCAGCGCCGCGGTCCTGTTTATTGTCGGATTAAAGCGCATGAGCTCGCCCGTCACCGCCCGGGATGGGATCGTGTGGGCCGGCGCGGGTATGGGGGTCGCAATCCTCATCACCTTTTTTTGGGACGGCATGCAGAACTACCTGCTGATGATCACGGCCATCGCAATCGGCTCGGGCGCCGCCTGGGTGTCCGGCAAACGCGTGCCGATGACCGCGATGCCCGAGATGATCGCCTTGTACAACGGCATGGGAGGCGGGGCCGCGGCGGCCATCGGCGCCGTGGAGTTGCTGAAGGGCGAGACGCATGGCTTTACCGCCCTCGGGCTCGCCGCGATC
The DNA here is from genome assembly GCA_030859565.1 of Pseudomonadota bacterium. Classification (NCBI taxonomy): domain Bacteria; kingdom Pseudomonadati; phylum Pseudomonadota; species Pseudomonadota bacterium. The sequence continues at coordinate 9,308 of JALZJW010000041.1, read as the reverse complement.
GGCGGAGCGATCGGCGCCGTGTCGTTCTCGGGTTCCCTGGTCGCCTTCGGCAAGCTCCGGGATCTGGTCAAGCGCGGCGGGTTGTTCCCGAAAAACAAGCAAAAGCAGATTAATATCTACGTGCTGGGCGCTCTCGGGGCGCTCGGTTTATTCATGGTGATAGGCAAGCCTTTCGTTGCCATCATCCTTGCGTTTTTCCTGCTCGCGCTCGCTTTCGGCGTGATCATGACCATGCCGATCGGCGGCGCGGACATGCCGGTGCTCATCTCGCTTTATAACGCCTTGACGGGACTCGCGGTCGCTTTCGAAGGCTTGGTGCTAGACAACGCCGCCATGATCATCGCGGGCACCGTGGTGGGCGCGGCCGGCACCTTGCTCACGCAATTGATGGCCAAGGCCATGAACCGCTCGCTCACCAACGTGTTATTCTCCGGTCTCGGCACGGTTGAGACCCAAATCAGTGCGGAGGCGATGGCGGGCAGCATGAAGGCCATCGAGGCCAGCGACGTTGCGGTGATGATGGCCTTCGCGGAGAGGGTAATCATCGTTCCCGGATATGGTATGGCCGTAGCCCAGGCCCAGCACAAGATCTGGGAACTGACTGAGCTTTTGGAGGAGCGTGGCGTGAAGGTCAAATTTTCCATCCACCCGGTCGCGGGCCGTATGCCGGGGCATATGAACGTGCTGTTGGCCGAGGCCGGGGTGCCTTACGATAAGATTTATGACCTCGAGGAGATCAATGCCGAATTTCCGCAAGCGGACGTGGCCTTGATCATCGGCGCCAACGACGTGGTGAATCCCGATGCGCGCACCAATAAGTCGAGCCCCATCTACGGGATGCCGATCCTCGATGCCGATAAGGCCAGGAACGTCATTGTCATCAAGCGCGGCCGGGGTACGGGCTTCTCGGGCGTCGAGAACACGCTCTTTTATGCCGACAACTGCCGGATGCTCTACGGGGATGGGCAGAAGATGGCTTCGGAGCTCATCCAGGGGGTCAAAGCCCTGTGAGCGGGTTGCATAGATCCAACAGCGAAAGTGGGTTTTCTGCAAGGGAGTTGTTTATGACCGACGAACGGGAGCGGGTTCGGGTAGGTTTTAAACAGCGCTCTTGACAGATACACGGAGCTTTTTGTACGCTAATTGTCACCTACGTTTGGTTTATTCGCGATGTAGCATCAATACAACAGAAACCAAAGCTCTATGGTTCACATAAACAAGGGGGTCGCTATGAAACGAGGGTGGGAAAAATTATTACACGGTGTGGTCGCCGGGCTCGTGTTACCGGCAGTTGCGTCTGTCTATCCGCAAACGGCAGCCGCCCAGGATCGGATGGGCGAGGTGCAGTATCGCCTGCAAGAGATGCAGGAGGAAATGAGGGTGCTGCAGCAGGAACTGCAACAAATGAAGTCCAGAGAGCAAGCGCAAGAGCAACATATGCAGCAGATGCATGCTGACGATGACGCTAAGCACAAACAGCTAGAAGATCGGGTCACGACCGCCGAGACGGCGCCAGCGAAACACGCGAAGAAGAACTTCGTATTCTTCCGCGGTGGTTATACCGAGTACAAAGACTTGGCTCGAGGGTTCGAGTCGTTTACCGATACGCATAATACCTTGGGTCTAGGTAGCGGCAACGTAGCTGACGACGGCTACTATGTCGGTGCCGGGATTGAGCATAGCCTGACCTCCGACCTGTGGGGTTTGTGGCAGAGTACCGAAGCGCTGGCGGAAATTGGCTTGGAATATAAACATTTTAAATCGGAACCAGCGACGTTGGTCGTGCCCACGGCAGAGTGTGCGCTCTTGGGCGTTCAGGTGGGAGCCGATGTGGCGAATTGCGTGGTCACCGGTGACGTTGCCAAAACCATGTTCACGGTTAGCGCAGCACCCAAGATCAAGTTCTTGGAGGGCAGCAAGCTGCGGCCGTGGATCATTCCGGGCGGTTTGGACTTCCACGTGATCAGCCCGCCATCTGACGGGGCGACTTACCTCGATATCGGCGTGCAATTCGGCGCCGGTGTCGAGTACGAGATCATACCCGGTCTAAAGGCCGGTATTGATGGGCGTTATCATCTAGTCGTTGATGCGGCATCGGACACCGAAAACAATATTGTTCAGGTGTTTGACAACAACGGCTTGGCGTTAACCGGGGATACCGACAAGGACTTAGATTTCTGGACTGTCGGTGGTTACGTCGGCTTCACTTTCTAAACCGTCCCCACGTTAACGTGGAGGTATGAGGGAGGCGCCTGCCTCCCTTTTTTTATTATGCGTGGGCTGCGAGAGGCGGTCTGACATGAGCTTTTGGACCGAGACGGGCACGTATGGCGTCGTGCACAACGCCAGAGACAAGGACCCCGGCTCCGGCCGCAGCGTGCTCATGGTGTTTGTGCATGGGATCTTCGGGGACTGCCGCGGGACCTGGGGCAACATGCCAGAATGGGTTTTGGAAACCGCGGGGAGCGATGCGGACGTGGTCTCCTTCCAGTACCCGGCACAACTCTGGGAACGTACCAGCATACCCCAGGCCGCCGACGATCTTAAGACGTGGATCGAGACGCAGTTCAACGACCATCGCTACCTGCTCTTTGTGACCCACAGCACCGGGGGCCTGGTCGTCAAGCACATGTTGCGGGAAGCGTTCGCCGCCATCGAACGCCAGATGCAAACTGGGAGTTTCGACATCGCCGCCTCGGGATCGGTGTGGCTGCGCACCCGGCGCATCATCAATATCGCCGTGCCGCATGCGGGCGGTTCCCGCATTCTGACCGGCATCAGCCGGCTTCTGTATCAAGCGCTTCTCTATCCACTGACGGTGCCGTTTCTGCGGCTGGTCCGGTTCCTGACTCAAGGGGCCAGGGATTGGGGCAGGAACGACATCCTGCCCGCGCTGCGCTGGCGGAACCCTTGGCTGTTGGCGCTCGAGACCGAATTCATACAGCAATTGCAGCGCGCCGCGGCCTTGGAACTCCCGGCGCCGGTCATACACGACGTGTTCGCCAAGTCGGACCTCTCGGTCCCGATCGAGGCGGACCCGCGGGAGCGCAACATCTATTTCCGCGGCACCCATGGCTCCGTCAAGGTGCCGAAGCATCCGGCGGCGCCGGTGGTGACAATCGTCTCCAAGCTCGCTAGCCGTTATCTCCGGAATCCGGCGCTTGAACTCGTGGATCGGACCTTGGTGCGGATTGCCGAAGTGAACCGGGTTACCGGCGTCCATACGCTGATCGGCAGCGGGGCGGGGACCGAACCCGCCGATGAACGCGCGGCCATCCGAAAGCGCGGCGGCTCGGCCGGGACCCAGCGGGACGTTTGTGATCGGGTCGCGAAGAAACTCCGTGGCGGGAGTGAAGGCTCACGCCGCGTCGTGATCACGGGTATGGCCGGGGTCGGCAAGTCCGCCGTGACGCGCATGGTTGCCTGGCGCCTCGGACGACTTTACCTTGACGATCCGCGCGATGAGACGCCTTTCCCACTGCTTATCCCTATGCAGCAGATCAATTTGGCGAAAGAGGGGGCGCTGGACGAGAACGCTTGGGATGCGTTATGGGCTTGGTGGTCGCGCTGGGCGCTCAGTCTCTTTCCCGATCAACCGATCGACCCCGGCTGGGTCGAGCAATCCTTTCGCACCCGCGCTACGGCGGTGATCTTGGACGGCGTGGATGATTTCCTAGTCAATCACCCCGCCATCGGATTGTCGTACGTCATCGCTATGTTGAGAAACGTGAGCGCCCGCTACGGAGACAACCGGCGGTTTTCGGTGGTCGTCGCCATCCGCAGCGGGTTCCACGGGCTGGAACGCTTGGCGAGCGATCCCAAGGATGTGCATGAGGTTTTGCGGCTCAGCGTCGCCCAGGCACGCGAGGCCTTTCCCGCCTGCCGCTCCTGGTTATCCTACGTGCAAGACTCAAACCTGCTGGATCTCGTGCTCACGCCGCTCATCCTCTCCAACTACGAACCCGATGCGGAGGATCTCAGCCAGGCGCAATGGCTCACTCCCGCCGCGATCATGGACCAGACGATCCGAACGATTCTCCGCCGCAGCAATCTCGTCGGTGTGCGCGCGCCGGGGCGAGAGGCGGCGGAGCTTGATGACTTGCTTTATGCGCTGAGTTTGATCGCTTGGCTGTTTTTTTCCAAGCATCGGGGCGAGGTAGACACAGGCGTGTTAAGCGATGAGGCGAAGCGGGCGGGGGAACGCTGGGAAGGCCATTTTCGCACACTGGGGGTCCTTGAGGAGGCCGCCGATGTCATCACCGGATTCCGCCAGGTTGCCGAGGGAGCGGCAGCCATTCTGCAACGCACGGTGTTCGTGTCGACGGGCCCGAACAAGGTGCGTTTCAGTCACCGTAGTTGGCAGGAGTTTCTCCTGGCCCAGTACTTTGTCCTGTGTCTACGCTGGGGGAATGTTGAGGACTTCGGCGTCACCGCGTTCAACTCCCATATCTACCGTATGGCGGGGGAGTGCTTCCGCGGCGAGACGATTACCGATGAACGCGTCGGTGCGGTGCTCGATGCCTGGAGCCGGTCCGGAAACACCTACATCACGGGCAATCTCATCGCGTTCCTAGCCTGGACGCAGACGGGAATCGAGCCGCGAGCGCTGCAACGCCTGCTCGATGAATTACCGCGTTTCGAGGCACTTTCACGCGTCGTGCTCATTGCCGGTTTAGGTTACCGGGTGCTGGTGAATAACTCCGGAGACCTGTCTGTAGGTGACATTCGCCGGGCGCTCTTGCCCATGCTGCGCCGCTTTTCGAATCCCGATTCCACGCCGGTTGACGATGCGGTGGCATCCAGCCTTGCCTGGTGCTATCAAAAGGCGTTCGCCGGATCGTTCGGTATGCCCTCTCCGGAGACGCCGTGGCCCGAGATCGGTTTCAGCGACCCCGAGACCATCAAGGCCCTGCCGATGGTCTGTTCCCGCCAAGGCGATCAATGGCTCGTGGACGCACGCTCACGTTCGTTGCAGCTCGCCTTCCTGACCCCCATCCTCGATGCCTTGCAAGACCCCAAGCTCGCCATCCGCGCGGTGCATTATCTGTATTATCTGGTGGCGGCGAGAAAGCACGGCGTGCATATCTTGGAGCTATCCCAAGAGTTGCCGCAATTGCTGGCCCCTGGGTGTCCCTTCGAGCAGGTGATCGCTTCCTTTTCCGCGGCGCCCGAGGTGTTCACCTTGTACCGTTCGTGCCAAACCCTGAACGAACAGCTAGAATCGGGATCCGCTTGAGGTGTCCGCAAGTCGCGCGCTGATCCGGGACTCGAAAACACCATGCGAATCGCGATTTTTACCGACACGTTTCTGCCCCAGATCAATGGGGTGGTTCGATCGATCGTCACAACCGCCAACCAGTTGGTGGAACGCGGCCATACCGTGGCGGTATTTACGATGGACGTTAGTAAGCTCGCGAACGGTCACGCGACGTCCGATCTGGATGCGCGCATACCGGTTCACCCGTTTCCCTCCGTGGCCCTTCCGGGATTCGCGCATATTCAGGCGCGCGTGCCCTCGCTGATGGGACCGCTGAACGCCGTGCGCCGTTTCCAAGCGGATGTTATTCATCTGCATACGATCTTTACGATGGGGGTGGAAGCGGTGTGGGTTGCGAAGCTGTTGAAATGCCCGCTCGTCGGGTCCCACCACGGGTTTCTCGCCGAGTATCTTGATAACTTCGGTCTCGATTTCGCGCTTGCAAAGGATCTCACCCGGCGTTATCTAGCCTTCTATTACAACCGCTGCAGCGCCGTTATCACGCCTGCCGAAGCCTTAAAGCAGGAGCTTCTCGGCCACAAAATGCGGCGGCCGGTGCACGTGGTCTCCAACCCGATTAGTCTAAAGTGCTTTTCAGGGAGCGCGTCGAAGGCGGAGCTTAAGCGCCGTTTCGGCATGACCCGGCCAACGGTCGTTCACGTCGGGCGGCTGGTGCAGCAAAAAAGCGTGGATGTTTTACTTGAGGCATTTGGTCACCTGAGACAAAACGGCGTGGATGCCCACCTTTTGGTGATCGGGGACGGTCACGACCGCTCCCGCTTGGAGGCGCTCGGCCACGATTTGGGGTTAACGGACTACGTGATCTGGGCGGGAATATTGACCGGGCAGGACCTCGTGGACCACATCGCCGCTGCTGATGTCTTCGCTTCCGCATCCACCACCGAGGTGCAGCCGCTGGTGTTTCTGGAAGCGATGGCCTTGGGCCTCCCGTTTGTCGGCGTGAACGCCGGCGGGGTACCGGAGATCGTGCGGCAGGGCGGCAATGGGTTCATCGTAGAGCCCGCCAGTCCGCGCGCGCTGGCCGCGGGAATGGGCACGTTGCTGGTAGACGCTGGACGGCGCGAAAAAATGGGTGAATACGCGCGCGAATCGGTGCGGACCTACGATGCCGAGCGTGTGGTCGAGGACTTCGAGCGGGTTTATACGAGCGTAATCTCTTCTTGCCCGCCTCCGCGCCCTTCCGGCGGTTTATAATCGTTTGCCGGGATATTCTTGACCGGAATGGCAGCCGATTTGTGCTAAAACAAAACCACATGGGCACGGTAGGTGCCGAGCGGGGTAGCTTATGAAAGTAGAAGATATTCTTCGAACCAAGGGCGCGCACGTCGTCACGGTCGGCGCGGATGAGACGATCGCCGCTGCCGCCAAGCTGCTGATGCGGGAGCGTATCGGCGCGATTGTCGTCTGCGATGCTCACCAACGCCCGCGGGCGGTGCTCTCCGAGCGCGATATCGTGCACGGGCTTTCCACGCACGGTGCGGAAGTGATGCATATGCCGATCGACGCATTGATGCACATTAACGTCGTGATCTGCAGCCCTCAAGACTCCCTGCTCAAGGTCATGGCGATGATGACGGACCGCCGCGTCCGGCACCTCCCCGTCACCGATAAGGACGGGCGGCTGTGCGGGATTGTAAGCGTGGGTGACGCCGTGAAAGGCCGCATGGAAGAAATCGAAGCTGAGGCGAGCGCGCTCCGGGACTACATCGGCACGGCCTGAGCCGCCGCGCCCGCGTGATTACGGACAAGATTAAATTTTGTTAACTTTTCCTGCCCCGGAAAAGGCTTGCGAGCCCGCTACCACATCTACACTGAGCGATGCGATTTCTAGAATTTTCCAAGTCGTTAATACATCACGAATTAGACTTTATAATGTCCTTGCCCGGCAGGAAAACAGCGTAAGCAAACGCGCGGTTTCGACCGTGTGGAAATATGCGTGTGGCTTGCTTGACATACTTGCGTGTGTTGGTAGACTTATTAAATCTTCGGCGTCTTGTATCTCCGCGTCGAGGCAGAGCGGGACAAATACAAAGCCGAGAGAAGAACTTCACACCCGGGGCAGCGCCGGGCGGGAGTGGTAGTAAACCAAAAAGTAGGAGGCATAAAATGGCAGCATCATCTAGTGTTATATCAAAAGCAGTAACCGCGGAAAAGACCGGTTTCCTCAATCATAAAAATATGTGGTTGATGATCGGCGGATTCACCTTCTTTAATTTCTTTGTGCGCTGGTATGAAGAGGTTTACGGGTGGTCGGCCGGGCTGGACGCTTTCGCGCCTGAGTTCAAGACGTATTGGATGAATTTCTTGTACACGGAATGGGTCCTGGAGATTGTTTTCTTCTCCTATATCGGTGCCTTCCTGTGGAAGACCCGTACTCGGGATATGGACGCGGTAACTCCACGCGACGAAATGCATCGCCACTTCCATCACTTGGTGTGGTTGTTGGCGTACGGAATCGCGATTTACTGGGGCGCCAGCTTCTACACCGAGCAGGATGGGACTTGGCATCAAACGGTGATCCGTGACACGGACTTCACCCCCAGCCACGTCATCGAGTTCTATATGAGCTACCCGATCTACATCATCACGGGTTGGGGCGCGTTCATGTATGCTCGCACAAGGATACCGATGTTCGCGAAGGGTGTGTCCTTGCCCTACCTCGTCGTAGTGGTCGGGCCCTTCATGATTCTACCGAACGTCGGCCTCAACGAGTGGGGTCACACCTTCTGGTGGATGGAAGAACTGTTCGTAGCCCCGTTGCACTATGGCTTCGTGTTCTTCGGCTGGATGGCGCTTGGCTTGTGTGGTCTGTTGTCACAGATCTTCGCACGCCTGAGCGAGCTGGCGGGACCGGCACTGGGACACGCACCGGCACCGGCGCATAAGGGCGCTTATAAGGACTGAGCATCACCCGTAGTAAAAAAAACAACAAGAAAAGCTGAAGTAGCGCGAATGGGCCGTTGCGGAGGGGATCTCGGCGAGATCCCTGAGCAGCGGCCCGCTCCTAAACCAACCACCGGTAGCGGGAACGTGAGGCTAGCGAGGCTTTTCGGGTTGTAAGTTGTATAAAATAAATCCAAAACGAGGAGGCAAACATAATGAGTTCTCTCTCACCAACTGTATTTACCAAGGCCGAGATCATCCAGGCCTCGAGGACAGCGGATTGGTTGATCCTTGCGCTGTCCTTCCTGGTGTTCTGCGGCGGATTTCACGTCCACGCCATGCTGACCATGGGCGACTGGGACTTCTGGACCGACTGGAAGGATCGCCGTCTGTGGCCAACCGTGACGCCAATCATGTGCATCACCTTCCCTGCGGCGGTGCAGTATTGGATGTGGGACAAACTGCGCCTGCCTTTGGGCGCGACCTTCACCATCCTGGGCCTGCTCTTCGGCGAGTGGGTCAATAGGTATTTCAACTTCTGGGGTTGGACCTATTTCCCGATCAACTTCGTCTGGGCAGCCACGCTGGTGCCAGGGGCGATCATCCTTGACGTGATATTGCTGTGGTCGAAGAGCTTCTTGATCACCGCCGTCATCGGCGGCCTCGCCTTCGGTCTGATATTCTACCCGGGCAACTGGTCGATGCTGGCCGTCTTACATCAGCCGGTCGAGTATATGGGCACGGTCATGACGATCGCCGACATACAAGGCTATCACTATGTCCGCACGGGGACGCCGGAGTACATCCGCTTCGTCGAGAAGGGGACGCTGAGAACCTTCGGGAAGGACGTGGTGCCGGTCTCGGCATTCTTCTCCGGGTTCATTTGTATACTCATTTACTTTATCTGGCATTTCTTCGGCCGCTGGTACTCCACGACCAGGTTCTTGGATCAATATTAAGCGGATCGCAGATGCGCGGAAAAACGTCATAAACTAAAATACAGACGAGGCAATAACATGAGTAAATCAGCAATAAGAACCTGGGCCGCGGCGGGCTTAGCCGTAGCCGTGGCCGCGACGAGTCTCTATGCACCGGCAGCGTCGGCGCATGGCGAGAAGTCGCAGCAAGCGTTCCTGCGGATGAGGAC